>NZ_JBYISA010000013.1:0-192039 GCF_057708345.1 Streptomyces sp. bgisy130 | reverse complement strand
GGGATCGACAAGGGGCCCCCGCGGGCGTGCGTCGAGGCCGCGGCGGTGTCACCGCGGGGCGGGCTGCCTCAGAAGCCGAAGTCCTGGGTCCACCACGGGCCGCCCGACCCGAAGTGGGCGCCGACTCCGAGGGTCTTGTACTCGCAGTTGAGGATGTTGGCGCGGTGGCCGGGGCTGTTCATCCAGGAGTCCATGACGGACTGGGCGTTGGCCTGGCCGCGGGCTATGTTCTCGCCGCCGAGGCCGTCGACGCCCGCGTCCTTGGCCCGGTCCCAGGGCGTGTCGCCGTCCGGGTCGGTGTGGTCGAAGAAGCCCCGCCGGGCCATGTCGTCACTGAAATCCTGGGCGAGACCGGCCAATTCCCGGTCCGCCGTCACGGGCGAGCAGCCGGCCTGCGCGCGCTCCTGATTGACCAGCGACAGGACCTGGGCCTCCGCGGACGACTGGGCGTCGGGGGTCTTCGACGCCGTCACGGAGCGCTCGGGCGCCGGGGCGGTGGGCCGTTCGGTGGGCTTGGCGGGCCGGTGCGAACCGCTCGCCCCGGTGGGCGATTTGGAGGGCTGGTGCGGGGCGGGGGACACCGGGCGGGTGGCGCCGCGGGAGGCGCGCCCGCTCTCGGGGGCCTTGGTACGGGCTTCGCCGCGGCTCGCCTCCTCGGTGGCGCGGTCGGTCGGCGAGGCCGAGACGCCGCCCATCGGCTCGGTGGCCTCCGGCAGCGCACCGGCCCGGACCCGGTCGCCCTGCTCGCCGTCCGCACCCCCGTCGAACTGGCCGTGGCCGGGGATCAGTCCGGAGGCGACCGCCACGGCTCCCATCGCCACCACCGCGGAGGCGCCGAGCAGTCCGGTGCGGACGGGCGCCCTGCCGCGGCCGCGTGCCGCGCGGTGTCCGTGGTGCCGCGTCGTGGCCGGTGCGCCCGGCCGTTCGGCCGACGGGGCGTCAACAGGCCCCGCACCGGCGGAGTCGGGGACAGGGGGAGCAGAGCGTCGATGGCGGCCCATCTGCTGTCTTCCTTCCACCGGTACAAGCACCGGCTCCACTGGAGCGGCTACCGCCGCACAGCTTTCCTGGCGTCAAGATGACTCACCCATAAGAGTGAGCCCCGCTGTCGGGGGACTGTACGCCATGGCGCACGAGGCAGAAGTGACCACTGAGCAATTGTCCGGTTAGCGTGCACACATGAATGAAGCTGTCCGAGTGACCGCGTGGGTGCGTGGTCAGGTCCAGGGCGTCGGGTTCCGCTGGTTCACCCGGGCCAACGCCCTTCGCATCGGCGAACTCGCGGGATTTGCCGTCAATCTGGGTGACGGCCGCGTCCAGGTGGTCGCCGAGGGCCCGAAGAAGCACTGCGATCAGTTGCTCGACTGGCTCCGCACCGGGGACACGCCCGGGCGGGTCGACGGAGTCACTGAGATCTGGGACACGCCCCGCGGCGGTTACGACGGCTTCGAGATCCGCTGATCCGGCCCGCCGGAACCGTCCGTACGGCCGTCATGGGCGCTCTTGCGGATGCGTCTTTGTGAGCTGCTTACAGGAGATAAGCCCTGGTGGTTGCCAACTCGGCCGACCCGTGCAAGGCTGCCGCTGTACGGATGATCTCCACGCCCCGGCGGGACCTTTCTGGGGAGTCGGCGCAGTGCCTTCACGGCCGCGCACTCTCAGGTGCCCGAGGATACGGGGTGTGATCGTGTTGACCGTCAAACCGTTTGGTGAGACTCTGGAATCCCCGCGCACCTTAGCTGTTTGGCATTGAGTACACCAGAGAATGACAAGCACCGCGGGTGCGAATCCCTCACGACCCACACCGCTTCGGTCGGTCACTCATTGTGGAGGACCATCCATCATGGCAAAGGCGCTTCTCGGTTACGTCGGCGGCTCCGACCCCCGAGTCCTCTCCGAGATGCGACGGCTTCAGCAGCGCGTCCAAGACCTTGAATCCGAACTTATTCGGATGCAGGCCGAAAACGACATGCTGTCCGCTGCCGCACGTCGCGACGACTCGATGCTCGACATCGACGTACCCCAGGCGGAGCCCGCGCTCACCTGACCCCGACCCCAGGGCCGGTAGGGCTGCTCGCCAGCCGCTTGAGGCACCGCTTTCTTCAAGATCTGCAAGGGACGCTTCGGCGTCCCTTCGTCGTTTCCGGCTTTTCCGTACTGCGGCTTTTCCTGCGAACCACCTGGTCACTTCAGCCTTGACGGCCCTCCCTTACCGCATGATGTGCCCTGCGCTTTCGGCAGTGAAACCGAAAATGAACGGCGCGGTATACCCGGGGGCCGTACAGGGCCGGGGAGCGGCCCGGAATGTTGGGGTCAGTCGCCGGGGAGCGGCCGGTAGAGTCCCACGGCGTGCATCTCAAGAGTCTGACCCTGCGAGGTTTCAAGTCCTTCGCCTCCGCAACGACGCTGCGCTTCGAGCCGGGCATCACCTGCGTCGTCGGCCCCAACGGCTCCGGCAAGTCCAATGTCGTGGACGCGCTGTCCTGGGTCATGGGCGAGCAGGGCGCCAAGTCGCTGCGCGGCGGGAAGATGGAGGACGTGATCTTCGCCGGGACGACCGGGCGGCTGCCGCTCGGCCGCGCCGAGGTCTCGCTCACCATCGACAATTCCGACGGTGCCCTGCCGATCGAGTACGCCGAAGTCACCCTCACCCGGATCATGTTCCGCAACGGCGGCAGCGAGTACCAGATCAACGGTGACACCTGCCGGCTGCTGGACATCCAGGAATTGCTCTCCGATTCCGGTATCGGCCGGGAGATGCATGTCATCGTCGGGCAGGGCCAGCTCGACTCCGTGCTGCATGCCGACCCGATGGGGCGCCGGGCCTTCATCGAGGAAGCGGCCGGCGTCCTCAAGCACCGCAAGCGCAAGGAGAAGGCGCTGCGGAAGCTGGAGGCGATGAAGGCCAATCTCGCCCGGGTCCAGGATCTGACCGATGAGCTGCGGCGCCAGCTCAAGCCGCTGGGGCGGCAGGCCGCGGTCGCCCGGCGCGCCGCCGTCATCCAGGCGGACCTGCGCGACGCCCGGCTGCGGCTGCTCGCCGACGACCTCGTGACCCTGCGCCGGGCCCTGCGCGCCGAGATCGCGGACGAGGCGGCGCTCAGGGAACGCAAGCAGACCGCCGAGGACCGGCTGCGCACCGCCCAGCGGCGGGAGGCGGCGCTGGAGGAGGAGGTCCGTACGCTGACGCCGCGGGTGCAGCGTGCGCAGCAGACCTGGTACGAGCTGTCGCAGCTCGCGGAGCGGGTGCGCGGCACGATCTCGCTGGCCGAGGCGCGGGTGAAGAGCGCCACGGCGGCGCCGCCGGAGGAGCGGAACGGGCGGGACCCCGAGGACATGGAGCGGGAAGCGGCCCGGATCCGCGAGCAGGAGGCGGAGTTGACCGCCGCGCTGGAGGCGGCGAGCCGGGCCCTGGAGGACACCGTCGAACACCGTGCCGGACTGGAGCGGCAGTTGGCGGACGAGGAGCGGCGGCTGCGGGACGTGGCCCGTGCGATCGCCGACCGCCGGGAGGGCCTGGCCCGGCTGAGCGGACAGGTCACCGCCGCCCGGGGCCGGGCCGCCTCGGCGCAGGCGGAGATCGGCCGGCTCGCCGAGGCCAGGGACGCCGCCCGGCGCCGGGCGGAAACCGCCCAGGAGGAGTACGAGCAGCTCAAGGCCGAGGTCGACGGGCTGGACGCGGACGACGAGGAGATCGCGGAGCGGCACGAGGCGGCCCGCCGGGAGCTGGCGGAGACGGAGACCGCGCTGACCGCCGCGCGGGAGGCGCTGACCGCGGCCGAGCGCGAGCGCGCCGCGACCGCCGCCCGCCACGACGCGCTGGCGCTCGGGCTGCGCCGTAAGGACGGCACCGGAGCGCTGCTGGCCGCCGGGGACCGGCTCACCGGACTGCTCGGCCCCGCGGCGGAACTGCTGACCGTCACCCCGGGCTTCGAGATCCCGGTGGCGGCGGCGCTCGGCGCGGCCGCGGACGCCGTCGCCGTCACCGGCCCGGCCACCGCCGCCGAGGCCATCCGGCTGCTGCGCACGCAGGACGCGGGGCGGGCGGCGATGGTGCTGGGGGGAACCGGGGGCCAGTGCGGGACGGGAAGGGTGCCCGCGCCCGCGCGGGCGGTGGAGGCCATCGAGGGCGGGGGAGCCGCGGAGGCCGTGGGGGCTGTTGAGGGTGCTGAGGGGGCGGCGTGGGGTGGGGGCGCGGATGCCTCCGGAGCTGGTGGGGCTGCCGGGGCTGCCAGGGCAGCCAGTGCTGCCGGAGCCACCGGTGCTGCCGGGTCTCACGGGGCTGATGCGGTTGGTAGGGCGGGTGAGCCCGCCGCGGCCGAAGGGACCGTGCTCGACGTCCGTGCCGGTGCGGCCGGGGCGCCGGATGTGCCCGAGGCGGCCGTGTGCCGTGTCCCCGGGCCCCGTGGCGAGCCCGTACCGGCGGCGGAACTGGTCCGGGGGCCCGCGGAATTGACCGCCGCCGTGGCCCGTTTGCTGCGGGATGTCGTGGTGGTCGGAACGCTGGAGGACGCCGAGGAACTGGTGGCCGCGCGGCCGGAGCTGATGGCCGTGACCGGTGAGGGCGATCTGCTCGGGGCGCATTTCGCCCAGGGCGGTTCGGCCGGTGCGCCGAGTCTGCTGGAGGTGCAGGCGTCCGTCGACGAGGCGGCGGCCGAGCTGGAGGAACTGGCGGCGAGCTGCGAGGAGCTGGCGCAGGCGCAGCGGGCCGCGGCGGAGCGCCGTACGGCGGGTGCCGCGCTGGTCGAGGAGTTGGCCGGGCGGTGGCGGGCGGCGGACCGGGAGAAGTCGAAGGTCGCCGGGGACCTGGGCCGGCTCGGCGGGCAGGCGCGGGCGGCCGCGGGCGAGGCCGAGCGCTGCGAGGCGGCGGCGGCCAAGGCCGAGGAGGCGCTGCTGCGGGCCACCGAGGAGGCCGAGGAGCTCGCCGAGCGGCTCGCGGTGGCAGAGGAGGACCCGGGCGTCGGCGACGAGGAGCCGGACACGTCCGTACGGGACCGGCTGGCCGCCGACGGTGCCAATGCGCGGCAGACCGAGATGGAGGCCCGGCTCCAGGCGCGGACGCACGAGGAGCGGGTGAAGGCGCTCGCCGGGCGGGCGGACTCACTGGACCGGGGAGCGCGCGCCGAGCGCGAGGCGCGGGCGCGGGCCGAGCGGCGGCGCGCCCGGCTGCGGCACGAGGCGGCGGTGGCCGGGGCGGTCGCCGCCGGTGCCCGGCAGCTGCTGGCGCATATCGAGGTGTCGGCCGTACGGGCCGAGGAGGAGCGGGGCGCCGCGGACCGGGCCAAGGCCGAGCGGGAACAGGCGCTGGTGGCCGAGCGCCATCAGGGCCGGGAGCTGAAGTCCGAGCTGGACAAGCTGACGGACTCGATGCACCGCGGTGAGGTGCTCGGCGCGGAGAAGCGGCTGCGGATCGAGCAGCTGGAGACCAAGGCGCTGGAGGAGCTGGGGGTGGAGCCGGCCGGGCTGCTGTCCGAGTACGGCCCCGAGCAGCCGGTACCGCCCTCGCCGCCCGCCGAGGGTGAGGTGCTCCCGGACGATCCGGAGCATCCCCGTCACCAGCCGGTGCCCTATGTACGGGCCGAGCAGGAGAAGCGGCTCAAGGCCGCCGAGCGGGCGTATCAGCAGCTCGGGAAGGTGAACCCGCTGGCGCTGGAGGAGTTCGCGGCGCTGGAGGAGCGGCACAAGTTCCTGAGCGAACAGCTTGAAGACTTGAAGAAGACCCGGGCCGACCTGATGCAGGTGGTCAAGGAGGTCGACGAGCGGGTGGAGCAGGTCTTCACCGAGGCGTACCACGACACCGCGCGGGAGTTCGAGGGCGTCTTCGCACGGCTCTTCCCCGGCGGGGAGGGGCGGCTGGTGCTCACCGATCCGGACGACATGCTGTCGACGGGGGTGGATGTGGAGGCGCGGCCGCCCGGGAAGAAGGTCAAGCGGCTGTCGCTGCTGTCGGGCGGTGAGCGCTCGCTGACCGCGGTGGCGCTGCTGGTGTCGATCTTCAAGGCGCGGCCCAGCCCGTTCTATGTGATGGATGAGGTGGAGGCCGCGCTGGACGACACCAATCTCCAGCGGCTGATCCGGATCATGGAGGAACTCCAGGAGAGCTCCCAGCTGATTGTGATCACGCATCAGAAGCGCACGATGGAGGTCGCGGACGCGCTCTACGGGGTATCGATGCAAGGTGACGGCGTATCGAAGGTCATCAGCCAGCGGCTGCACTGACCGGGGTCACCCGGGCGGTTCGTGCGGCGGCCGCGGGCCGGTGCCGGCGGGCGGGGAGGCCGCCGGCGGCACCGCTGATGATCGCCCGGAGTATCCGACTACCCATCAGTTCAGAACTTGAACGAATGACTACCAGGACGCCCGAGAAACAAATTCATCACGCCCTATTGACTTCGAAACTTGAAGGCATAGTCTCTGCAACGTTGCTTTTACCTTCAAGTGGTGGGTACCCCCAACCTATGCACCACTAGAAGGGCCAGCCCCCTACGCCCGGCAGCGCAGCCGGGCCACTGGAGTTCACGTTGACCAGCACCGCGCAGCCGACGGTCCCGGAAGGCCGCAAGGCCCATCCCGACCACCTCGGCCATGTCATCTTCATCACCGCGGCTGCCGCGATGGGCGGCTTTCTCTTCGGCTATGACAGTTCCGTCATCAATGGTGCCGTCGAGGCGATCCGCAGCCGTTACGACGTCGGATCCGCGGTCCTCGCCCAGGTGATCGCCGTCGCCCTGATCGGCTGTGCCATCGGCGCCGCCACCGCCGGCCGGATCGCGGACCGCATCGGTCGTATCCGGGTGATGCAGATCGCCTCGGTGCTGTTCACCATCAGCGCCGTCGGCTCCGCTCTGCCGTTCTCCCTCTGGGACCTCGCCTTCTGGCGGATCATCGGCGGCTTCGCCATCGGTATGGCCTCGGTCATCGGCCCGGCCTACATCGCCGAGGTCTCGCCGTCCGCCTACCGCGGCCGCCTCGGCTCGTTCCAGCAGGCCGCGATCGTCGTCGGTATCGCCGTCTCCCAGCTCGTCAACTGGGGCATCCTCAACCTCGCCGACGGCAACCAGCGCGGCACCCTCGCCGGCCTGGAGGCCTGGCAGTGGATGCTCGGCGTGATGGTCGTCCCGGCCGTCCTCTACGGTCTGCTCTCCTTCGCGATCCCCGAGTCGCCGCGCTACCTGATCTCCGTCGGCAAGGTCTCCCGCGCCAAGGAGGTGCTCACCGAGGTCGAGGGCCACACCGTGAACCTCGACACCCGGGTCGCCGAGATCCAGGACGCGATGCGCCGCGAGCACAAGTCGTCGTTCAAGGACCTGCTCGGCAGCAAGATGGGCTTCCTGCCGATCGTCTGGGTCGGTATCGGTCTCTCGGTCTTCCAGCAGCTGGTCGGCATCAACGTCGCGTTCTACTACTCCTCGGCGCTGTGGCAGTCCGTCGGCATCGACCCGAGCGCCTCGTTCTTCTACAGCTTCACGACGTCGATCATCAACATCATCGGCACCGTGATTGCGATGATCTTCGTCGACAAGATCGGCCGCCGTCCGCTGGCGCTGATCGGCTCGGCCGGTATGGCCGTCTCGCTCGCCCTGGAGGCATGGGCCTTCTCCGCCAAGACCGCGGCCGGCACGCTGCCGCACACCGAAGGCACCGTGGCCCTGATCGCCGCCCATGTCTTCGTGCTCTTCTTCGCCCTCTCCTGGGGCGTCGTGGTCTGGGTCTTCCTCGGCGAGATGTTCCCGAACAAGATCCGTGCCGCCGCGCTGGGCGTCGCCGCCTCCGCGCAGTGGATCGCCAACTGGGCCATCACGGCCAGCTTCCCGAGCCTGTCCGACTGGAACCTCTCGGGTACGTACATCATCTACGCGGTCTTCGCCCTGCTCTCGATCCCCTTCGTGCTCAAGTTCGTGAAGGAGACGAAGGGCAAGGCGTTGGAGGAGATGGGCTAACCCCCCCGCCAGTCCGTCTCCTCAGCACTGGGTACTGCCCCGGGTCATCAGGGACCCCGGGCAGTACCCCTTTTTTGTGCCCGGATTCTTGTGCGCTGCCGCAGTCGGCGGCGGGCCGCACCCTGCTCGTCCCCTGCCCGGAAGGCTCAACGCGCCGCCGGCGGTCAGTCCTTGAGGCAGGGCAGCACCCGCTCGGCGAACAGATGGAGCGAGCGCCAGCCCTCGTCGACGGGCATCCCGCCGCACAGCGGATGCAGGATCAACGACCCCCCGGCGCCCGTCCGCCGGGCGAGCCGGAGGCAGTCGTCGGGGGTGACGACCCGATAGACGCCCTCCTCGCGCAGCGCCCCGACGTCCCGGGCGGACGAGCGCACCGCGGAGCGGCTCCCGGCGGACTGCCAGGACGCGTACATCCGGGCCTCGTGCAGCAGATGGCTGCCGTACTCGGCCCAGGTGCGGTCCGGGTCCTCGGAGAGGTGCAGGAGCGTGGTCCGCTCGGGCGGCTGCATCACCCACCCGTCGGTGCCGTGGGCGGCGCGCTGCTGGTGGTAGTAGGTCTCCAGCTCGGGGAGGTGGGCACTGGGGAAGAAGGGGAGCCCCAGGCGGGCCGCGCGCCGGGCGGCGGCCCGTGAGCTGCCGCCGATCAGCAGCACCGGATGCGGCTGGGTGTACGGGCGCGGGGTGACCCGGACCGTACGCCCCTGATAGGTGAACGGTTCCCCGGTCCAGGCGGACAGCAGGGTCGCCAGCACCTCGTCCTGGAGCGGGCCCCGGGCCGGCCAGTCCTTGCCGTGCGCCGCGTACTCCTCGGGCCGGTAGCCGAGACCGGCGACGGTGATCAGCCGGCCGCCGCTGAGCAGATCGAGCGAGGCGAGGTCCTCGGCCAGCCGCAGCGGATCGTGCAGCGGGGTGATCAGCGCGGAGACGGTGACGCCGATCCGGCGGGTGGCGCCGAAGACGGCGCCCGCGAAGGTGAGCGGGGAGGGCATCCAGCCGTTGGTGGTGGCGTGGTGCTCCTCGGTCTGGACCATGGTGAAGCCGCGGTCGTCGGCGAAGGCGGCCATCTCGACGGCGGCCCGGTAGCGCGCGGACAGGGTGTCGGGCGTGGGTGCGGGGTCGACGAGGTTGATCCGCAGGACCGTGACGGGCAGAGCGGGCATCGCAAACGTCCCCTTCGCCAGGGTGGTTGGCGAAGGGGACGTTAGCTGACGATGCGTCAGATCACTAGAGGGGGAGTCCGGTCCACGGGGCCCGGGTCAGCGCACCTCGACCGGCTGCCGGGCCTCGGCCGCCTCGTCCGGGCCGGCCGCCGGGGCGGACTCCTTCGGCGTCGGCAGTACGGCGAAGACCAGTGCGGCGATCGCGATCGTGGCCGCCCAGCCCAGGCCGTTCTCACCGATCCAGGTGGTGGCCAACGGGCCCGTGAACCACTGCACCTTGGTGAAACACAGACCCGCGACGAGCGCCACGCCCCAGGCCGTCATGGCCTGCCAGCAGAAGCCGCCGACGTACCAGTAGCGGCTGGTGCGGCCGGTGTTCATCAGGCTGTCGGCGTCATAGCGCACCGCCAGCTTGCGCCGCCGGGCCATGTCGATGCCGTAGACGCCGATCCAGGCGGAGAAGGAGACCGCGAGCAGCGTCAGGAAGGCGATGAACTGGCCGATGAAGTCCTTGGCCACCAGCATCATGAACAGGCCGCCGACCAGGCTGATGACGGCGTTGATGCTGACCGCGAGGGCGCGGGGCAGCTTGACGCCCATGGTCTGGGCGGTGAAGCCCGCGGAGTACATCGACAGGCTGTTGATCAGCACCATCCCGACCAGCGCGGTGACCAGGTACGGCACCGCGAGCCAGGACGGCAGGATGCTGCCGAGGAACGACATCGGGTCGGTGTTCTGGCCGGCCAGCTTCGGGTTGGAGACGGCCATCACGCCGCCCATCAGCACCATCGGCAGCAGCACCAGGGCCGCGCCGGAGACGGTGGTGCCGACGATCTTCTTGCCGGACGCGGAGTGCGGCAGGTACCGCGCGAAGTCGGGGCCGGTGGGCACCCAGCTGATCCCGCCGGCCGCGATGGTGCCGATGCCCGCGATCACCATGGCGGTGGTGCCGGCCTTCTTGGCGAAGACGGCGTCCCAGTCCATCGTGGCGACCAGATAGACCAGCACCATGATGCTGAACAGGCCGAACAGATACGTCGAGTACTTGTTGCAGACGTTCAGCGCCTTGCGGCCCAGACCGCTCACCAGATACGTGACGGCCACGAAGGCGAGCAGGGTGACGACGACGAGGGCGTTGTTGCTCTCGATGCCGAGCAGCAGATGCAGCACGGTCAGCACCGCGTAGGCACCGGTGACCGCGTTGATCGTCTCCCAGCCGAAGCGGGCGACCCACAGGATCGCGCCGGGGAAGTAGTTGCCGCGGACGCCGAAGGCGGCCCGGGAGAGCATCGCGCCCGGGGCGCCGCCCCACTTGCCCGAGACCGACAGCACGCCCACCATGCCGAACGCGACGGCCGCGGCGATCGCGGCGACCAGCAGGACCTGCCAGAAGTTCAGTCCGTTGTTGACCACGAGCGAGGCGCCCATGGTGAGCAACAACACGCTGATGTTGGCGGCGACCCAGGTCGGGAAGAGCTCGCGGACGCGGCCCTGGCGTTCGTTGTCGGGGACGGGCTCGATGCCGCGGGTCTCGACGGCGCCCTCAGGTGCGGGAGCGGAAGTGGAGGACGTGGTGCCCATTGGTGCAGGTATCTCCGTGCGGGGATCTGGACGCACCCCCACGGGGGAGGGGGTGCAGGCAGCGGCTGTGATGCCTGGCCAGAATTGATTGCCAGGACTCTACGCGCGTTGCGCGGCCGTCGACCATCGTACTTTGATCCAACTTGTGCCGGTACGCACTGTTGGACCCCACGACGAGGACGAGTGTCGCCGAACCTCGTCGAAGGGTCCAGTCGGGCTGCTCCGGGGCTGGTCCGGAGCTCGTCCGGAGCTGGGCCGTAGGGGCGGGTCAGGGCGTTCGCCCGCCTCCCCGGGGGCCACCCGGCCGCACGGCCCGGCCTCGTGCTGCCGTCCCGGCAAGGCGCCCGGCGCGCGCCCGGGTGGCCGCCCGCGAGGCCGGGGCACCGCTTTCCGGACACCGCCCCTCCAGGTTCGGCGCGTGCAGTCCCCACGGGCGGAGCGTGGCTGATACTGGAGGGGTTATGGACATCGTCATCCTTGCTGTAGTCATCGCCGTGGTCGTGCTCGGCGCGATCAGCGGGCTCGTCGTCAGCGGCCGCAAGAAGAAGAAGCAGCTGCCGCCGTCCCCGCCGGCCGCCCCGAAGCCCTCCGTTACCGCGCCCCCTGCCGAACCGCATGTCGGCGAGGAGGCCGAGACCCCCCGCGACGAAGAGCGTCGCACCATCGAAGAAGTCACGCTGCCCACCGCCGAGGCCCCCGCGGCCGAGGCACCGGCCGCCGAGCCCGAGGCGCCCCCGGCGCCCGCGATCGAGGTCCCCGAGCCCACCGCCGGCCGGCTGGTCCGGCTGCGCGCCCGGCTCTCCCGCTCCCAGAACACCCTGGGCAAGGGCCTGCTGACCCTGCTCTCCCGCGAACACCTCGACGAGGAGACCTGGGAGGAGATCGAGGACACCCTGCTGACCGCCGACGTCGGCGTCACGCCCACCCAGGAGCTGGTCGAGCGGCTCCGGGAGCGCGTCAAGGTGCTCGGCACCCGCACCCCCGAGGGGCTGCGCGAGCTGCTGCGCGAGGAGCTCCTCGGCCTCATCGGCACCGAGGCCGACCGCACCGTGCACACCGCCAACGGCATCGGCAACGGCGGCGACGAGATCCCCGGCGTCGTGCTGGTCGTCGGCGTCAACGGCACCGGCAAGACCACCACCACCGGCAAGCTCGCCCGGGTCCTGGTCGCCGACGGCAAGTCCGTGGTCCTCGGCGCCGCCGACACCTTCCGCGCCGCGGCCGCCGACCAGCTCCAGACCTGGGGCGAGCGGGTCGGTGCCCGTACGGTCCGCGGACCCGAGGGCGGCGACCCCGCCTCCATCGCCTTCGACGCGGTGAAGGAAGGCATCGCCGAGGCCGCCGATGTCGTCCTGATCGACACCGCGGGCCGGCTGCACACCAAGACCGGTCTGATGGACGAGCTCGGCAAGGTCAAGCGGGTCGTCGAGAAGCACGGCCCGGTCGGCGAGGTACTGCTCGTCCTGGACGCCACCACCGGCCAGAACGGCCTGGTCCAGGCGCGGGTCTTCGCCGAGGTCGTGGACATCACCGGCGTGGTGCTCACCAAGCTCGACGGCACCGCCAAGGGCGGCATCATCGTCGCCGTCCAGCGCGAACTCGGTGTCCCGGTCAAGCTCGTCGGCCTGGGCGAGGGAGCGGACGACCTGGCCCCCTTCGAGCCGGAGGCCTTCGTCGACGCCCTGATCGACTGACACCGCCGCCAGGGCACAGGCCCCGGACCGTCACCGGCCCCCGGACCCGCAGACCGCGGGTACCGGGGGCTGACGCTTGTCCGGACGGGGCTCGTTCTGCCGCGTGACGGCACCTCCGGCCGCCGGCCGACGAGCTCAGACCGCCGAGCGGTTGCAGGCGTACGCCAGGGTGCCCACCATCAGCCGCGCCTGCGGCGGCCGGCCGGCGGTGTCCAGGGCCGGCGGGCGCAGCCAGCGCACCGGGCCGTGGCCGCCGAGGTCGGAGGGGGGCGCGGTGAGGTGGTCGCCGGGGCCCAGGGAGCGCAGGTCGAGCGAGGCGTCGTCCCAGCCCATCCGGTAGAGCAGATCGGGGAGCTGCCCGGCCGCGCCGGGGGCGACGAAGAACAGCGCCCGGCCGGTCGGTGCCAGCGCGACCGGGCCCAGCGGCAGACCCATCCGCTCCAGCCTCGCCAGCGCGTTGCGGCCCGCGGCCTCCGGCACGTCGAGGAGGTCGAACGACCGGCCCACCGGGAGGAGGATGGCGGCGCCCGGTGTCTCGGCCCACGCCGCGGCCGCCTTCTCCCAGCCGGCACCCGCCGTCAGCTCCGCACCGAAGGCCAGCGGATGAGCACCGGGGGAGGGGCAGTCGGCGGCCCCGCACGAGCAGTCCGTACGGCCGCTGCCCGCACGGACCGCCCGGGCGCCGGGGACGACGTCCCAGCCCCAGAGCCCGGTGTACTCCGCCACCGCCGAGATCTCGGTCGAGCGGGCGCGGCGCCGGGAGCTGGAACGCATCTCTCGGATGCCGCCGATCGTGAAGCCCATGCCCCCTCCAACGGGTGGTGCGTGCCAGTGGTTACGAGTCGGCGGGTTGACGGTCCGGCCCCGCCGGGGTCCCGTCGGCGCCCGTGGTGCGGTGGTGTGCCGGGTGGTGTGGTGCGCCGCGTGAGCCCTTGTGTGCTTCGTTCCGCCCGGCGTTCTTCGGCCTGTGTCAAGTCAATCGCGAGAGCTGGGCGGGGAGTTCATTCGAAGGGGTGGCGAATGGTGGCGTTTCCGCGATCGCCCTCGCGGCGGGCGTGATCGTAGGATTACTTTCGGTGCGCGAACCCCGGAGAGGCACCCTTCGCACGGGTATGCCGGTGGCAACGCACAGGTCGAGCACAGGCCAAAAGGTGTGGCCGGAAACCGTGATCGGGTAGATGTACCCCCGGACAGGAGCCGTAACGGACGGCGTCCTGTGGGCAGTTCGCGACACGCACCAGGCACCAGGCACCAACGCAGCTATCGGGATGGGGGCTTCCAGTGGGCGGCAACGGCGGCACGGGCGGCACCGACGCCGTCAAGCAACCCAACGCGCAGTTGGGTTCGTGGTTCATGCGCAGCGGCTGGTCCAAGGGCGAACTGGCCCGGCAGGTCAACCGCCGGGCCCGCCAGATGGGCGCGCACCACATCAGCACCGACACCTCGCGGGTGCGCCGCTGGCTCGACGGTGAGCAGCCGCGCGAGCCCATCCCGCGGATCCTGTCCGAGCTGTTCTCCGAACGCTTCGGCTGTGTGGTCGGCATCGAGGAGCTGGGCCTGCGCTCCGCGCACCAGTCCCCGTCCGTCTCCGGTGTGGACCTGCCCTGGGCCGGGGCCCAGACGGTCGGCCTCATCAGCGAGTTCTCCCGCAGTGACCTGATGCTGGCGCGCCGCGGCTTCCTCGGCACCTCCCTCGCGCTCGCCGCCGGCCCCAGCCTCATCGAGCCGATGCAGCGCTGGCTGGTCCCGGTGCCCGCGGGCCAGGGCGGCGCGGAGGAACCCGACCGCGCCCGCCGCCCCGCGCGACTGTCCGGGCCGGAGCTGGATCTGCTGGAGTCGACGACCGCGATGTTCCGCCAGTGGGACGCGCAGTGCGGCGGCGGGCTGCGGCGCAAGGCGGTGGTCGGCCAGCTTCACGAGGTCACCGACCTCCTCCAGGAGCCGCAGCCGGAGCAGGTGGCCAAGCGGCTGTTCAAGGTCGCCGCCGAACTCGCCGAACTCGCCGGCTGGATGAGCTACGACATCGGCCTCCAGCCCACCGCGCAGAAGTACTTCGTGCTCGCACTGCACGCCTCCAAGGAGGCCGGTGACCGCCCCCTGGGCTCGTACATCCTCTCCGGCATGAGCCGGCAGATGATCCACCTCGGCCGGCCCGACGACGCACTGGAGCTGATCCACCTCGCCCAGTACGGCAGCCGGGAGACCGCCACCCCGCGCACCCAGGCCATGTTGTATGCGATGGAGGCCCGCGCCTACGCCGGGATGGGCCAGCCCAGCAAGGTCAAGCGAGCCGTCCGGATGGCCGAGGACACCTTCTCCGACGTCCTGCCCGGCGAGCCCGAGCCGGACTGGATCCGCTTCTTCTCCGAGGCCGAGCTGAACGCCGAGAACGCCCACTCCTACCGCGATCTCGCCTATGTCGCCGGCCGCAGCCCCACCTACGCCTCGCTCGCCGAACCCGTCATGCAGCGCGCCGTGGAGCTCTTCGGCAAGGACCCCGAGCACCAGCGGTCGTATGCCCTCAACCTGATCGGGATGGCCACCGTGCATCTGCTCCAGAAGGAGCCCGAGGCCTGCGCCGCGATGGCGCAGCAGGCCATCCCGTTCGCCCGGCAGGTCCGCTCCGAACGCGTCAACACCCGGCTGCGCAAGACCGTCGACAACGCGGCGCGGGAATTCGGCGGCGTCGCCGAGGTGATCCGGCTCAGCGACGAGCTCACCCGCCAGCTGCCCGAAACCGCGGAGGCCGGCTGACGGCAACCCACCCCTGAACTCCGGCCGCGGCCACTGCCCCGTACAGCCCGACTCGGCTCCCCCATGCCAGGTCACGCGGGCGGCAGCCGCGGCCGGGCTTGCCTTTGCGCCCCCTTTGCGCCTAAACCGGCGCCGCTTTCGCGGAGGTGGTTGGGCGCCGTGGGGGTTGCTCAATTGATGGTTTCTGTGGGTTGAACGGGTGATGTGGGGCTGATCTGGGAGTTCACCGGGGCGTAACACGGGGGCTGCCTTCGTCACGGGGGTGAAACACCCGCAAGGTTTGGCCGAAACCGTGCTGCGACAACCTCATCGCGAAGTCGGCCCACCAGAAACATGCCCGCACGGGCCGCATCGACGACGAGGAGACGCCGATGCCCCCAGGCATCCTGACGCTCGCAGCAGACAAAGCGACACTCAGCCCGGCCAACACCGGGTTCATGCTGATCTGCTCCGCACTGGTGATGGTCATGACCCCCGGTCTCGCCTTCTTCTACGGCGGCATGGTCCGGGTGAAAAGCGTGCTCAACATGCTGATGATGAGCTTCATCAGCCTGGGCATCGTGACGATTCTGTGGGTCCTGTACGGCTTCGGGCTCGCCTTCGGCACCGACCAGGGCGGCTTCATCGGCTGGGACGGACACTTCGCCGGACTCAGCGGCATCGGCCTGACGGAGCTGTGGGGCGCCACCACCATCCCGGTCTATGTCTTCGCCGTCTTCCAGCTGATGTTCGCGATCATCACGCCGGCGCTGATCAGCGGTGCGCTCGCCGACCGGGTGAAATTCACCGCCTGGGCGCTGTTCATCGCGCTGTGGGTCACCGTCGTCTACTTCCCCGTCGCCCACTGGGTCTGGGGCGAGGGCGGCTGGCTGTTCGAGCTGAAGGTCATCGACTTCGCGGGCGGTACGGCCGTCCACATCAACGCCGGTGCCGCGGCGCTCGGCGTACTCCTCGTCGTCGGCAAGCGCATCGGCTTCAAGAAGGACCCGATGCGGCCGCACAGCCTCCCCCTGGTGATGCTCGGCGCCGGTCTGCTGTGGTTCGGCTGGTTCGGCTTCAACGCCGGCTCCTGGCTCGGCAACGACGACGGCATCGGCGCGGTCGCCTTCGTCAACACCCAGGTCGCCACCGCCGCCGCGATGCTCGGCTGGCTGGCGTACGAAAGGCTCCGGCACGGCTCGTTCACCACGCTCGGCGCGGCCTCCGGCGCGGTCGCCGGACTCGTCGCGATCACCCCGGCCTGCGGCGCGGTCAGCCCGCTGGGCGCCATCGCGGTCGGTGCGATCGCCGGTGTGCTGTGCGCCATGGCGGTCAACCTGAAGTACAAGTTCGGCTACGACGACTCCCTCGACGTCATCGGAGTCCACCTCGTCGGCGGTGTCGCCGGATCGCTGCTGATCGGCCTGTTCGCCACCGGCGGGGTGCAGAGCGACGCCAAGGGCCTGTTCTACGGCGGCGGCTTCGAACAGCTCGGCCGCCAGGCCATCGGTGTGGTCAGCGTGCTGCTCTACTCCCTGGTCGTCTCGTACGTCCTTGCCAAGGCGATCGACCTGGTGATGGGCTTCCGGATCGGCGAGGACGAGGAGGTCGCCGGCATCGACCAGGCCGCGCACGCGGAGACCGCATACGACTTCACCGGCGCCGGCGGTGGCACGGTCGGCCGACTCAGCGAGGCCCTGACAAAGAAGGTGAACGCGTGAAGCTCATCACGGCAGTAATCAAGCCGCACCGGCTGGACGAGGTGAAGGACGCCCTCCAGGCATTCGGTGTGCACGGCCTGACGATCACCGAGGCCAGCGGATACGGCAGACAGCGCGGGCACACGGAGGTGTACCGCGGCGCCGAGTACACCGTCGACCTGGTCCCGAAGATCCGTATCGAGGTGCTGGCCGAGGACGCCGACGCCGAGGAACTGACCGACGTCATCGTCAAGGCGGCCCGCACCGGCAAGATCGGCGACGGGAAGGTGTGGAGCGTCCCCGTCGACGACGCGGTACGGGTGCGAACCGGGGAGCGGGGGCCGGACGCACTGTGAGGCCACGGCCGGGCCCCGGCTCCGGCCCCGGGCGGCCCTCCGCCGCCGGGGACCGCGGCCGGGCCCGGCCGCCCGAGCGGCGGCTGGCCGACCGGTCCGCAGCAGCACAGACTGATCGTGCGGGCCCGGCCGGCACGGGGCGGCCGCACGGGCAACGGGGACGGCGGGGGACCACCACGACCAAGGAGCGCGCGCGTTGACGGACAGCGTCGAGGACACGGCAGGACCGGCCGGCACGCAGAGCCCGGGGAACCAGCCCGCGACCGCCGCGGAAGGGGGTTACCCCGCGGCCCGGCTGCGCCTCCTCCAGGACGAGACCGCCACCGGACCCGACCGCCGCGCCGCTCTCGCCCGGCTCACCGACGACTGGCTGGCCGGCCTGCTGGCCCGGCACGGCAGCGCCGCCGGCCTGTCCGGCACCGCCCTGGTCGCCGTCGGCGGCTACGGCCGCGGCGAGCTCTCCCCGCGCAGCGACCTCGACCTGCTCCTGCTGCACGACGGCCGCGCCGACGCCGGCGCCCTCGCCGCGCTCGCCGACCGGCTCTGGTACCCCGTATGGGACCTCGGCCTCGCCCTCGACCACTCCGTACGCACCCCCGCCCAGGCCCGTAAAGCCGCCCGCGAGGACCTCAAGGTGCAGCTGGGCCTGCTCGACGCCCGCCACCTGGCCGGCGACCCCGAGCTGACCGCCGAAGTGCGCACCGCCGCCTACGCCGACTGGCGCGAGAGCGCCCCCAAGCGGCTCCCGGAACTCCACGACCTGTGCCGGGAGCGCGCCGAGCGGCAGGGCGAACTCCAATACCTCCTCGAACCCGACCTCAAGGAGGCCAGAGGCGGGCTGCGGGACGCCACCGCCCTCCGGGCCGTCGCCGCCTCCTGGCTCGCCGACGCCCCGCGCGGCGGCCTGGAAGCCGCCCGCACCCGTCTCCTCGACGCCCGCGACGCGCTCCACCTGACCACCGGCCGCGCCACCGACCGGCTCTCCCTCCAGGAACAGGACCAGGTCGCCACCACCCTCGGCCTGCTGGACGCGGACGCCCTGCTGCGGCAGACCTACGAATCCGCCCGCACCATCTCCTACGCGGCCGATGTCACCTGGCGCGAGGTCGGCCGGGTCCTGCGCGCCCGCTCCCTCAAGCCCACCCTGCGCGGGCTGCTGCACGGACGCAGCGCGGGCAAGGGCGAGCGCTCCCCGCTCGCCGAGGGCGTCGTCGAACTCGACGGCGAGGCGGTGCTGGCCCGCACCGCGCGCCCCGAGCGGGACCCGGTGCTGGTGCTCCGCGCCGCGGCCGCCGCCGCCCAGGCCGGGCTGCCGCTGGCCACCCACTCGATCCGCCGCTGCGCCACCGCCGGGCAGCCGCTGCCCGTGCCCTGGCCCGCCGAGGCCCGCGAGCAGCTGGTGACCCTCCTGGGCGCGGGCACGCACACCGTGCCCGTATGGGAGGCCCTGGAAGCCGAAGGCATCATCCCGCGGCTGCTGCCCGACTGGGAGCGCGTCCGCTGCCGCCCCCAGCGCAACCCCGTCCACACCTGGACCGTCGACCGCCACCTGGTCGAGACCGCCGTACGGGCCGCCGCCCTGACCCGCCGGGTACACCGGCCCGACCTGCTGCTGGTCGCCGCCCTGCTGCACGACATCGGCAAGGGCTGGCCCGGCGACCACTCGGTGGCCGGCGAGACCATCGCCCGCGACGTGGCGGCCCGGCTCGGCTTCGACGCCCGGGACACCACGGTGATCGCCACCCTCGTACGGCACCATCTGCTGCTCATCGAGACCGCCACCCGGCGCGATCTCGACGACCCGGCGACCATCGGCGCGGTCGCCGAGGCGGTCGGCAGCACCCGCACCCTGGAGCTGCTGCACGCCCTGACCGAGGCTGACGCGCTGGCCACTGGGCCCGCCGCCTGGAGCGCCTGGCGCGGCGGCCTCGTCGCCGACCTGGTCAAACGGGTCGCCGCGCGGCTCGCGGGGGAGCCCGACCCGGATCTGCGCGGCGCCGGCGAGCCGACCGCGGAACAGGAGCGGCTGGCGATCGAGGCGGGGCGCACCGGCGGCCCGGTCCTGGCCCTGCACCCGCGCGCCGAGGCCCCCACGGAGGCCGATGACACCGAGGCCCGCACCGAGGCCGCCACCGGACCCGGGACCCCGGCACCCGCCCAGGAACCGGTCGGGGTGGAACTGCTCATCGCCGTCCCCGCCCACCGGGCGCCCGGCCGCCGCCCCGCAACGAGCCCCGCGGGCGCCCCTCCCAGGGGCGTGCTGCCCGCCGCGGCCGGGGTGCTGGCCCTGCACCGGCTCACCGTCCGCGCCGCCGACCTGCTCCTCCTCGACCCCATCGACGAAGGCCCCGTCCTGGTACTGAGCTGGCGGGTGGCCGCCGAATACGGCTCGCTGCCGCAGGCCGACCGGCTGCGCGCCGACCTGCTCCGCGCCCTGGACGGCACCCTCGACATCCCCGCCCGCCTCGCCGAACGGGAGCGCGCCTACGCCCGCCGCTCCCGGACCGTGCTCGCCCCGCCGCCCCGGGTCACCGTCGCCCCCGGCAGTTCCGACACCGCGACCGTCATCGAGGTCCGGGCCCAGGACGCCCACGGCCTGCTGCACCGCATCGGCCGCGCCCTGGAGGCGGCCGGCGTCGCCGTCCGCAGCGCCCACATCAGCACCCTGGGCGCCAACGCCGTGGATGCGTTTTACGTCACCGGGGCGGACGGGGCGCCCCTCGCGGACGCCGCGGCCCACGAGGTGGCGGCGGCCGTGGAGCGCGCCCTTCAGTAGCGGCCGGGAATACAGGGCCGGAACGGTTTGCTTGCGGAGGCCGATACCCTAGAACCCGACTGCACCCTGCCCCCGACCCCGAGGATCGACGACCGCCGTGTTCGATACGCTTTCCGACCGCTTGGCGAGTACTTTCAAAAACCTCCGGGGCAAGGGCCGCCTGAGCGAGGCGGACATCGACGCCACGGCGCGTGAGATCCGTATCGCGCTGCTGGAAGCCGATGTCGCCCTGCCCGTCGTCCGGGCCTTCATCAAGCAGGTCAAGGAGCGGGCCACCGGCTCCGAGGTCTCCCAGGCGCTGAACCCCGCCCAGCAGGTCATCAAGATCGTCAACGAGGAGCTCATCGGCATCCTCGGCGGCGAGACCCGCCGGCTGCGGTTCGCCAAGACCGCGCCGACCGTGATCATGCTGGCCGGTCTCCAGGGTGCCGGTAAGACCACCCTCGCCGGAAAGCTCGGCCGCTGGCTCAAGGGCCAGGGCCACGCCCCGATGCTGGTCGCCTGTGACCTCCAGCGCCCCAACGCCGTCAACCAGCTCTCCGTCGTCGCCGAGCGCGCCGGCGTGGCGATCTTCGCGCCGGAGCCGGGCAACGGCGTCGGCGACCCGGTCCAGGTCGCGAAGGACTCGATCGAGTACGCCCGCGGCAAGCAGCACGACGTCGTCATCGTCGACACCGCCGGCCGGCTGGGCATCGACCAGGAGCTGATGCAGCAGGCCGCGGACATCCGCGACGCGGTCAGCCCCGACGAGGTCCTCTTCGTCGTCGACGCGATGATCGGTCAGGACGCGGTCAACACCGCCGAGGCGTTCCGCGACGGCGTCGGCTTCGACGGTGTGGTGCTCTCCAAGCTCGACGGCGACGCCCGTGGTGGTGCCGCGCTGTCCATCGCGCACGTCACCGGCAAGCAGATCATGTTCGCCTCCAACGGCGAGAAGCTGGACGACTTCGACGCGTTCCACCCGGACCGCATGGCGTCCCGCATCCTCGGCATGGGCGACATGCTCTCGCTCATCGAGAAGGCCGAGCAGACCTTCAGCCAGGCCGAGGCCGAGAAGATGGCGGCCAAGCTGGCGAAGGGCCCCAAGGAGTTCACCCTCGACGACTTCCTGGCCCAGATGGAGCAGGTCCGCAAGATGGGCTCCATCTCCAAGCTGCTCGGCATGCTGCCCGGCATGGGGCAGATGAAGGACCAGATCAACAACCTCGACGAGCGCGAGGTCGACCGCACCGCCGCCATCATCAAGTCCATGACTCCGGCCGAGCGCCAGGAGCCGACGATCATCAACGGCTCGCGCCGGGCCCGTATCGCCAAGGGTTCCGGTGTCGACGTCAGCGCGGTCAAGGGCCTGGTCGAGCGGTTCTTCGACGCCCGCAAGATGATGTCGAAGATGGCCCAGGGCGGCGGCATGCCCGGGATGCCCGGCATGCCGGGGATGCCTGGCATGGGCGGCGGCGCGCGCAAGAAGAAGCAGGTCAAGCAGGCCAAGGGCAAGCGCAAGAGCGGCAACCCGATGAAGCGCAAGGCCGAGGAAGAGGCCGCGGCCGCACGCCGCGAGGCCGCCCAGGCCGGCAACCCGCTGGGCCTGCCGCAGGGCGGCCAGGACCCGCAGAACTTCGAACTCCCCGAGGAATTCAAGAAGTTCATGGGCTGACCCGGTCCCCGGGTTGCCCCCCAGCTCCACCGCACGAGCCCCTGGCCCTCACGGAGACGGCCGGGGGCTCATGCCTTGGTCTACGGCGTAGGGCCCGCGGCTACCGAAACCGAGCCTCTACACCCGCCCACCCCCCGAAGGGGGGTGGGCGGCGGGGAAAATCCAGGGCCCCCGGGCCGCAGGGGAAGCCGAGAGCCCCGCCCCGCCCGCTACCGCGTCCGCGCGATCAGATACCGGAACACATTCGGCATCCACACCGTCCCGTCCGCCCGCTGATACGGATGCAGCGCCTCCGCGAGTTCCTTCTCCACCTGACGCTGCTCCGTCACCTCCAGCGCCGCGTCGAACAGCCCCGTCGACAACAGCCCCCGTACCGCACTCACCGGATCCGCGTACCCGAACGGGCAGGCCACCCGCCCCGAACCGTCCGGCCGCAGCCCGGCCCGGTCTGCCAGGTCCTCCAGGTCGTCCCGTTCGCTGGGCCGCCACCCACGGGAGCCGATGACGTGGCCTTCGGGGGGATCGGCCAGTCGCTGCGCCACCCGCAGCACCCCGGCGGTGGCGCACCGCTCCACCGGGCCCCAGCCGCCGAGCACCACCGCGCTGCCGCGCTCCGCCAGCCCGGCCGCCGCCGTGAGCGACGCCGTCAGCCCCTCGACCGTGCTCACACAGCCCACCGGGTGGAACGCCGTGACGACGTTGAACGCGGCGTCCCCGGGCGCCGCGGCCTCCAGACCGCCGCTGACCAGCCGGGTGTGCTCCGGCATACCGTCCGGCGTGAGCCGCTCACGGGCCAGCTCCAGCCGGGACTCGTCCGCGTCCACCCCGCTGACCTGCGCGCCGCGCGCCGCCGCGAGCAGCAGCGCCAGACCGGACCCGCAGCCCAGCCCGAGCAGCCGGGTACCGGGACCGATCCCCAGCCGGTCGTACGCGGCTTCGTACAGCGGCACCAGCATCCGCTCCTGGATCTCGGCCCAGTCACGGGTGCGCGCCCGCGACCGGGCCGGCGCGGGCGGGTCGTCGCAGCGCGTGGATCCGGAGTGCGGAAGCTGGTGCCGCACGAGCGTCGGTGACATCGATAGCGCCCCTATTCGCCGAGAACCCGAAGCTGTTCCGTACCGATCGCCCCCGTAGTTCGCGCGTGGTGCGCCCCCGCGATCCAGACAACTGCGCATTCGCCCAAGCGTCCAGGGGATGCGCCGGAGTTGTCTCCCGCGCGCCCCCGTGTGCGCCGGGCCCGCTCCCTGGAGCGCCGTTCCAGCGTGCCCCGGCCGGCGCCGTTCCGCCACGGCAGCGCCCGCTGCCCGGTTCCCCGGACGCCCGTGCCCGACGGGCCTACGGTGGGGTTCGAAGCCGGTGCGGCCCGGCACAGGAACGCCCCGTACCATCGCCGCCATGATCGTTGCCCCGGGATACGACCGGATACGATCGGCTACGCCATGCGGCGTACGCGGGGATACGTACCGGCTTGCGGGCCGCTGGGCGCCTTCTGCGCAGATCTGCGCACCCGCCCTCGGCACGACTCATGACCGGAAACTGACTGGTACGTGCAAATTATTTGAGATGCCCCGGAATCGGAACACTCGGCGACCCCGGCTCGTTGTCACGACGTGAGCACGACACCGCCTGTCCTCGCCGCCGAACTGGCGCTCGCCTGGGCCGATATTCAACGGCACCACCCCGAGCTGCCGGATCTGGCCGCGCCCGAGTCCCTGATCGGGGAGTCCTCGTCCGCCTGTGGCGCGGAACTCTCCTTCGAACGGCTGCTCCATGAGGCAGTCCATGGCATCGCCGCCGCCCGCGGCGTCCGCGACACCTCCCGCGCAGGCCGCTACCACAACCGCCGATTCCTGGCGATCGCCGAGGAGTTGGGCCTGGACCATATCGACGAGCCGCACCCCAGCAGCGGCTTCTCCCTGGTCACGCTCAACCCCGAAGCCAGGAGGCGCTACCGCTCCACCATCGAACGCCTCGGCAGAGCCCTCAAGGCGCACACCGCCGCCACCGCCACCGACACCACCCGCAGCTTCCGGGGCCCGGCCGCCCGGCACGGCTCCTCCGGGGGCGGCGTCCGCGTCAAGGCCGTCTGTGACTGCGGGCGCAATGTCCGCGTCGTGCCGTCCGTGCTCGCCCAGGCGCCGATCGTCTGCGGCGGCTGCGGGAAGCCTTTCCGGATCCCCGAGGTGGCCGCGGTCGGCTGACCCGAGGGCGTGTGGCACAATAGCTAGCTGTACTCGACAGTCGCACAGGACCCCTCTCTCCTCCGGCTGACGCGTCCATCGGGCACCCCGAGTACCGCAACCCCACGTGGCATCCCGTTGTGCCCCACCACGTCAAGACCAGGAGACACCACTCCCGTGGCAGTCAAGATCAAGCTGAAGCGTCTGGGCAAGATCCGCGCGCCTCACTACCGCATCGTCATCGCCGACTCCCGTACCCGCCGTGACGGCCGGGCCATCGAGGAGATCGGCCTGTACCACCCGGTGCAGAACCCCTCGCGCATCGAGGTCGACTCCGAGCGTGTCCAGTACTGGCTGGGTGTCGGCGCGCAGCCGACCGAGCCCGTCATGGCCATCCTCAAGGTCACCGGCGACTGGCAGAAGTTCAAGGGCCTGCCCGCCCCGGCGCCCATGAAGGTCGCCGAGCCGAAGGCCGACAAGCGCGCCCTCTTCGAGGCCGCCGCCAAGGCTTCCGGCGACGAGCCGAAGGGTGAGGCCATCACCCCGAAGGCGAAGAAGGCTGACAAGAAGGCGGACGAGGCTGCGGCCGAGTCCACCTCCGAGTCGACCGAGGCCTGAGCATGCTCGAGGAAGCCCTCGAGCACCTCGTCAAGGGCATCGTCGACAACCCCGATGATGTGCAGGTAGCCTCGCGCACCCTGCGCCGCGGGCGCGTGCTCGAGGTCCGGGTCCACCCCGACGACCTCGGTAAGGTGATCGGCCGTAACGGCCGGACCGCCCGCGCGCTGCGGACCGTCGTGGGCGCCATCGGCGGCCGTGGCATCCGCGTCGACCTCGTCGACGTGGACCAGGTCCGCTGACAAGTTGAACACCGGCTCGGGCCGGGGAGGGCCCTCGGGCCGTCCCCGGCCTGAGTTCGTTGGTGAGCGTGGATCCACCCTCGTCACCCTCCATCGAGAAACCACGACGGCCCCCGCCGCCCCCGCGCAAGCGGCGGCGGTTCCGCCGCAAAAACGGGAGAGAACAGCGTGCAGTTGGTAGTGGCGCGAATCGGCCGCGCCCACGGCATCAAGGGCGAGGTCACGGTAGAGGTACGCACCGACGAGCCCGAACTGCGGCTCGGCCCGGGCGCCGTCCTCGCCACCGAACCCTCCTCCGTCGGACCGCTGACCATCGCGACCGGCCGGGTGCACAGCGGCCGGCTGCTGCTGCGCTTCGAGGGCGTCACGGACCGCACGGCCGCCGAGGCGCTGCGCAACACCCTGCTGATCGCGGAGGTCGACCCCGAGGAAGTCCCCGAGGACCCCGAGGAGTTCTACGACCACCAGCTGATCGACCTCGATGTCGTCACCCGTGACGGCACCGCCGTCGGCCGGATCTCCGAGGTCTCCCACTTGCCCTACCAGGACATGCTGATCGTCCAGCGGCCGGACGGCACCGAGGTCATGATCCCGTTCGTCGCCGAAATCGTCCCGGAGATCGACCTGGAGGAGCAGCGCGCGGTCATCGACCCGCCGCCCGGCCTCCTCGACGACAGTCAGGCCGAGATCGCCAGCAGCCGCGAGGACAGCTGATGCGGCTCGACATCGTCACGATCTTCCCCGAGTACCTGGAGCCGCTGAACGTCTCCCTCGTCGGCAAGGCCCGGACCCGCGGACAGCTCGATGTGCGCATCCACGACCTGCGTGAATGGGCCCACGACAAGCACAACACCGTCGACGACACGCCCTACGGCGGCGGCCCCGGCATGGTCATGAAGCCCGAGCCGTGGGGCGAGGCGCTCGACGAGATCCTCGCGTCCGGCGACGGGGAACCGGTGATCGTCGTCCCCACCCCCAGCGGCGCCCCCTTCACCCAGCAGCTCGCCGTCGAACTCTCCGCCAAGCCCTGGCTGGTGTTCACCCCGGCCCGCTACGAAGGCATCGACCGCCGCGTCATCGAGGAGTACGGCGACCGCGTCGACGTCCGCGAGGTCTCCATCGGCGACTACGTCCTGGCCGGCGGCGAGGCACCGGTGCTGGTCATGGTCGAGGCGGTGGCCCGGCTGCTGCCCGGTGTCCTCGGCAACGCCGCCTCCCACCAGGACGACTCGTTCGCCCCCGGTGCGATGGCCGACCTCCTGGAAGGGCCCGTCTACACCAAGCCCCCTGAGTGGCGCGGCCGCGGCATCCCCGACGTCCTGCTCAGCGGCCACCACGGCAAGATCGCGCGCTGGCGCCGGGACGAGGCATTCCGCCGGACCGACCTCAACCGCCCCGATCTGATCGAGCGTGCGGACCCCGCCGCGTTCGACAAACACGACCGCGCGATACTCGCCGCCCTCGGCTGGTCGGAGGGCGACGAGGGCCGATTTGGGCGGACGAGCGAGGCCGTGGAAGAATAGGCCGCTGCTGTGTGCGTCCGGCGCGCGCCCCTGCCACAGGGGGAACGACGCCCGCCCGACGGAACGGCATCCGAAACATCCTTCCCATATCCCGTTGATGACCTGTGGCATCAGCGAAGAAAGCAGTAGGTCATGCACCTTCTCGACTCCGTCGACGCCGCGTCGAAGCGCAGCGACATCCCGGCCTTCCGCCCGGGTGACACCGTCAACGTCCACGTCCGCGTCATCGAGGGCAACCGCTCCCGTGTGCAGCAGTTCAAGGGCGTTGTCATCCGCCGTCAGGGCGCCGGCGTCCGCGAGACCTTCACGGTCCGCAAGGTCAGCTTCTCCGTCGGCGTCGAGCGCACCTTCCCGGTGCACACCCCGATCGTCGAGAAGATCGAGGTCGTGACCCGCGGTGACGTCCGTCGCGCCAAGCTGTACTTCCTGCGTGAGCTCCGCGGCAAGGCCGCGAAGATCAAGGAGAAGCGCGACAACTGAGCCGGGCCGCCCCGGAGCACGATTTTTTGCGCCGGGGCAACGCAAACCGACGCTCACGTACGGCGTCCGGATCCGGCCGGATAGGCTCAGGGCCCGATGGACACCGACGCACAGCTCACGGAGCGCGACCCCTCTCCCACCCCCGACCAGGGGCCGGAGCAGGGGTCGCGCTTCGCGCGTTTCCGCGCCCGGGCGGCCGGTCTGCGCCACCGGCCGGTCACCCTGCTCGCGCTCTGCCTGGCCTTCGTGCTGCTGCTCAGCACGTTCCTCGCACAGCCCTTTCTGATCCCCAGCTCCTCCATGGAGAACACCCTGCGGATCGGGGACCGAGTGCTGGTCAACAAGCTGGCGTACCGTTTCGGCAGCACACCGGCGCGGGGCGATGTGGTGGTCTTCGACGGCACCGGATCCTTTGTTCACAGGGAACAGGGGGAGAATCCCGTCACGGGACTGCTGCGCGGAGCCGGCGCGGCGCTGGGCCTGGCCCGTCCCGCCGAGACCGACTACGTCAAGCGGGTGATCGGCATCGGCGGCGACCATGTGACCTGCTGCGACAAACGGGGACGGATCGAAGTGAACGGTGAGCCCGTGAGCGAGGCGTATCTCCACCCCGGGGACGCGCCGTCCTCGGTCGATTTCGACATCGTGGTGCCGGACGGCAGGCTGTGGGTCATGGGGGACCACCGCGCCAGATCCAGTGATTCCCGCGACCACCTCGGCCAGGCGGGCGGCGGCACGGTCCCCGTGGACAAGGTCATCGGCCGTGCGGACCTGATCACCTGGCCTATGAGCCGCTGGCGCACCTTCGACACCCCAGAAACCTTCGACCGGATACCCGCGGCGGCAGGCCCCCATGGGTAAGCGCGGACGCCCCCGTCACGGCAGCCAGGGCGACGGCCCGCCGAAGCGGAGCCGGGCGCGGGGTACCGACCGAACGGGGCAGGGCGACGAGGCGTACGGCGATTCCGGCGCGGGCGACGGCCCGCAGGAGACGGCCGGGCACGGCGGCCGGCGGTCGGCCCGGGTCGCGACCGGTGGGCGTGCCGCGCGGCGGCGCCAGGCGAAGCGCATCAAGCGCCGCAGACAGCGCTCCTACCTGAAGGAAATCCCGATCCTGGTGGGCGTGGCGCTGGCCATCGCCCTCGTTCTGAAGACCTTCCTGGTCCAGGCGTTCGTCATCCCGTCCGGCTCCATGGAGCAGACGATCAAGATCGGCGACCGGGTGCTGGTCGACAAGCTGACGCCGTGGTTCGGCTCCAAACCGGAGCGCGGTGACGTCGTCGTCTTCAAGGACCCCGGCGGCTGGCTCAAGGGCGAGCAGACCAAGCCCCCCTCCGACGGGGGCGCCTTCCAGCCGGTCAAGGACGCCATGACCTTCATCGGGCTGCTGCCGTCGGCCGACGAGCAGGACCTGATCAAGCGGGTCGTGGCGGTCGGCGGCGACACCGTCAAGTGCTGCGACAAGCAGGGCCGGGTCACCGTCAACGGCAAGCCCCTGACCGAGCCGTACGTCCACCCGGGCAACCCGCCCTCCACGCTGAAGTTCACGGTGGCCGTCCCCACCGGACGGATCTTCGTGATGGGCGACCACCGTTCGGACTCCGCGGATTCGCGCTTCCACCTGGACGAGCCGTACCGTGGCACGGTCTCGGAGGACAATGTCGTGGGCCGGGCCGTGGTGATCGCCTGGCCGTTCAGCCACTGGCGGCGCCTCGAAGAGCCCGACACCTTTGCGACCGTGCGCGACGCGCCGGGCGCCAAGGCGTCCTCGGCAGTGACGCCGCATAAGGTGTCATCCGAGAGTTTGTCCGTACTCCCGACCCCTGCGGAACTCCCGCTCGTTATGGGAGTGGTGGGCCTGCACCGGTTGACGGGCGGGCGAGTGCGTGGAGTGAGGAGCAGATGTGGGGGACTTGGCGGTCGGCGCGCGGTCCGGAACCGAAGAGCCCGAAGAGCCGGCAGGGCGTGGTGAGGCCGCGGGACCGGCGACGAGTTCCGTGCATCAGTCACCAGCACAGTCAGGGGCGCGGTCGCAGCGTTCCGCCCAGGCCGACGAATCGGACACATCCGATACGTTGGACAGGTCGTCGGGCGAGGAGGTGAGCGGCGGCATGACGAAGGCCAAGAAGCCGCGCGCCTTCTGGAAGGAGCTGCCGATCCTCATCGGCATCGCTCTGCTCCTGGCGCTGCTGATCAAGACGTTCCTGGTCCAGGCGTTCTCGATCCCGTCCGACTCGATGCAGGACACCCTCCAGCGCGGGGACCGGGTGCTGGTCGACAAGCTGACGCCGTGGTTCGGCTCCAAGCCGCAGCGCGGCGAGGTCGTGGTCTTCCACGATCCGGGCGGCTGGCTGAACGAGACGCCGACACCCGAGCCCAATCCCGTCCAGAAGGTCCTCAGCTTCATCGGGCTGATGCCTTCGGCCGAGGAGAAGGACCTGATCAAGCGGGTCATCGCGGTCGGCGGCGACACCGTCGAGTGCCACGGCACCGGCCCGGTCAAGGTCAACGGCAAGGCCCTCAAGGAAGAGTCGTACATCTTCCCCGGCGTCACCCCCTGCGGTGACCGCGCGTTCGGCCCGATCCACGTCCCCAAGGGCCGGATCTGGGTGATGGGCGACCACCGCGACGACTCCCTCGACTCCCGCTACCACCAGAACCTCAAGGGCAACGGGACGGTCTCGGAGGAGGAGGTCGTCGGCCGGGCGTTCACCATCGCATGGCCGATCAACCGCTGGTCGACCCTGCCGGTACCGGACACCTTCGACCAGCCCGGGATCAACAAGGCAATGGGGGCGGCTCCGGCCGCCCTGGGCCTGGCCGGCGCGGTGCCGATCGTGCTGTGGCGCCGCCGGAGGCTGACCGGAGCGCGTAACCCCAGGTAAGGTGCCGTCCCGGATCTTCGACGCGGGCGGGTTCCGCGGGGTGGGAGCGCTGGGATGAGCAGCAGTACCGAACGCAGGACCGACGGCCGCGGCCGGACCATGGGCAGTGTGCTGTCCGGTCTGGCCGTGGCCGTCGGCTGTGTGCTGTTCCTGGGCGGCTTCGTATGGGGGGCGCTGATATACCGCCCCTATACGGTGCCGACCGATTCGATGTCGCCCACGATCGCGGCCGGTGCCCGGGTCCTGGCCGAGCGGGTGGACGGCTCCGAGATACGGCGCGGCGACATCGTCGTCTTCAAGGACGACGTCTGGGGCGACCTTCCCATGGTCAAGCGCGTCGTCGGCATCGGCGGCGACAAGGTCGCCTGCTGCACCAAGCAGGGCCGGCTGACCGTCAACGGAAAGCCCGTCGAGGAACCGTATCTCCAGGGCAGCGGCCCCGCCTCTCCCGTGGGCTTCAAGGCCAAGGTCCCCGCCGGACAGCTCTTCCTGCTCGGCGACCACCGCAACGACTCCCTCGACTCCCGTGTCCACCTCACCGACGGCGACCACGGCTCGGTGCCGCGCAGCGCCGTCAACGCCCGGGTCGACGCGCGCGCCTGGCCCCTGGGCAGCATCGGCGTGATGCACCGCCCCACCAGCTTCTCCGCCCTGCCCGGCGGCATCTCCCAGCCCGGCCCGGTGCAGCCCATCACCCTCGCGGTGGTCGCCGGCGCGGTCCTCATCCTCGGCGGTGCGGCCTACGGGCCCCTCGCCCGGCGCAGGGCGCGTGCGCGTGGCTGAGGAGCGGGGGAGGGACGCCGGGGAGCCCACGGGCCGTGAGGCGGCGGACGGCGACGGCGCCGACGATGCGGCCCCCGAGGAGCCGGCCGGGCACGGTGCGGCCGACGGACGGGACGAACCCCGAGAGGCGGCCGCCTCCGACGTACCGGAGGCGACTGCCGTGCGCCAGGTTTCCCGCATCGTGCTGCTCGACCCCGACGACCGGATCCTGCTGCTCCACGGCTTCGAACCGGACCGCCCCACCGAGACCTGGTGGTTCACCCCCGGCGGTGGCCTCGAAGGCACGGAGAGCCGGGAAGAGGCGGCCCGCCGCGAGCTTGCCGAGGAGACCGGCATCACCGACGCCGTCCTCGGCCCCGTCCTGTGGAAGCGCCACTGCGCTTTTCCGTTCGACGGGCGCCGCTGGGAGCAGGATGAGTGGTACTACCTGGGAAGAACCGACCGGACTGCCACCCACACCGGCGGGCAGACTGACCTGGAGCGACGCAGCGTCTCGGGACTGAGGTGGTGGACTTGGGAGGAACTGTCCGCCTCCCGTGAGACGGTGTATCCGACCAGACTCGTCGAGCTGCTGCGCACGCTGCTCGACGATGGCCCTCCCGATGCGCCGGTGCTCCTGGAGACCGAGCGGGTCTGACGCACAATGGGGGGACGCACGGCTGAAGGGGATCTGCCATGAGCGCCGAGGACCTCGAGAAGTACGAGACCGAGATGGAGCTGAAGCTCTACCGGGAGTACCGCGACGTCGTCGGGCTGTTCAAATATGTGATCGAGACCGAGCGTCGCTTCTACCTCACCAATGATTACGAGATGCAGGTGCACTCGGTCCAGGGCGAGGTCTTTTTCGAGGTGTCGATGGCTGACGCCTGGGTCTGGGACATGTATCGCCCGGCCCGCTTCGTCAAGCAGGTAAGGGTACTCACGTTCAAGGACGTGAACATCGAGGAGCTCAACAAGAGCGATCTGGATCTTCCGGGGAGCTGACCTGGCCCTTACCGCCGGGACCCGGGGCGGCCCACCGTCATCCGGATGGGTGAGCGGGTTATCCACAACGGGCTCACTGTCCACCAAGATCCAAAAGATCGGGTCGGGGGCGTCACAGTCGGTGCCGGAGGTGGTACCGCATGAACGCCATGCAGGCCGGCCGGCAGGCCGGGAAGAAAGCACCGGTCACGGAGGAGCCGTCGAGGACGCGCTCCGCGAGGGACCGGAACGCAGCACGCGGGGCGAGCTCGGCGGGCGACCGCGGCGAGGCGCTCGGGGCGGGCTCGGCGAGCGGGCAGGGCGAGGCGCTCGGGTCGCGTCCGCCGAGCGGACCGGACGAGGTGCGCGGCGGCGCGGGGCCGGTCGGCGAAGAGGCGCACAGCACGGGGTCGGGGCAGGCCGCGGAGGTTACGCCGGCCGGTGGCCGCAGGGGCGGAGCGCCGCCCCCGGGGCGTAAGCCTCCCGCGGCGGCCGGGCGGACCGCCGCCGACCCGGCCGGCGCCGACCCGAGAGACGCCGGCTCCACGGCCGCCAAACCGCCCGACACCCGGCGCCGCGCCCTCGGCCGGTACGGCGAGGACCTGGCAGCGCGGCGGCTCATCGAGGCCGGGATGCGGATCCTGGACCGGAACTGGCGCTGCCGCGAGGGAGAAATCGACATCGTCGCGGCCGACGGCGACGCCCTGGTGGTCTGCGAAGTCAAAACCCGCCGCGCCGGCTGGTACGAACACCCCATGGCGGCCGTCCGCCCCGAGAAGACCGCCCGGCTGCGACTGCTGGCGGAACGCTGGCTGGAGCAACACGGCGGCCCCCCGCCCGGAGGCGTACGGATCGACGTCATCGGCGTCCTGCTGCCGGCCCGCGGCGCCCCGGTCGTCCAGCACGCACGAGGGGTGGCCTGATGGGATTCGCCCGCACCTGCTCCGTCGCCCTGGTAGGCGTCGAAGGTGTCGTCGTCGAAGTCCAGGCCGACCTGGAACCCGGCGTCGCCGCCTTCACCCTCGTCGGACTCCCCGACAAGAGCCTCATCGAGTCCAGGGAACGGGTGCGCGCCGCCGTCGTGAATTCCGGCGCCGAATGGCCGCAGAAGAAGCTCACCGTCGGCCTCAGCCCGGCCTCCGTACCCAAAGGCGGCAGCGGTTTCGACCTGGCCGTGGCCTGCGCGGTCCTCGGCGCCGCCGAGCGCCTGGACCCCCGCGAGCTCACCGACCTGATGATGATCGGCGAACTGGGCCTGGACGGCCGCGTCCGCCCCGTACGCGGAGTCCTGCCCGCCGTATTAGCCGCCGCCGACGCCGGATACCGCCAGGTCGTCGTCCCGGAACAGACCGTGGCCGAGGCGTCCCTCGTCCCCGGCATCTCCGTCCTCGGCGTGCGCAGCCTGCGCCAGCTCATCGCCGTCCTCGCCGACGAACCGGTGCCCGACGAGGAAGACCCCCGGCAAGAAGGCCGCCCCGACCCCTCGCTCGCCGGGCTGGTCGTGCCCGGAACCAGCGTCGGCGCGGGCCTGCCACCCGGGGACCACACCCCCGATCTCGCGGATGTCGCAGGCCAGCACAGTGCCCGCCGCGCCCTGGAAGTAGCCGCCGCCGGTATCGGCATGTTCGGATATCAGAAGTGCCGGAGTAGCCGTCAGGTCCTGCGTGAGACAGCAGCTGCGTAGGAACCCCGACGGCCCGCCCCAGCCCACCGGTCCGCCGTTCCCGGAGACATGCCGAGGAGCCTGGCGATGACGGCCGAGGGCAGCTGAGCACAGAGATCGAGCAGAGCCGCGTTGCGTCCTCGACGGGGCCCGATCCCCAGGTTTCTCAGCCGGACGCCGAGGGTCGTGGAACTCATGTGGCGGCCGGCCAGAGCGCCGGGGAACAGCCACGCGGGTCCATCCCGCAATGGTGTGGACTGGCTCGCCAGCTGGTTGACGAGGGAGTCCAGCGGGTCAGGCAGGTGAAGCGGGAGCTCGGCGAGCACGAGGTTCGTCGCGTCGGCGGTCACCACGAGATGGTCGGTGTTGAGCCTCACGATCGCTGTCATGGGCTGTGCGTAGAGCAACAGCAAGAGCCCGGCGACCCGGTCTCGCAGGTCGACGGCGTCGTCGTGGAGGAGGCGACGGGTGGCCTTCCATCGTTCGTCGGCATCCAGCGGCGGGGACACCGCGTCGTTGCGGGGCCGTCGCGGTACTTCCACCCGTCGGGCATGTCCGGCATTGACAGCCCAGCCCACCATGGTTCGTGCCGAGTACCAGTCCTTCTTGCCGGTCAGAGCCCAGTCGTTGAGGTGAGCCTGAGTGCAGGTCGCCAGGGTGGCGCCGGAGTCATGCAGCCAGGCGAGGAGGGTGATCGCGGAGCGGACGTTGCGCCGGACCGTGGCGGTCTGAGCCGGGGTGACGGGGCGGTCGCGGCCGATCTGCCGACGGAGCCGGGCGAGCTGGCCCCAGGTTGCGAAGGAGCGTATGAGTTTGCGGTCGTCGTCGTCCGTGAGGGCCTTGATGGTGCTGTCCAGCCAGCGTTCCAGCTCGGCCAGGTTCTCGTCCCGGGCCGGAAGCAGGCGGGCGACCACCAGGCGGGCCCGCAGGTGTCGCAGGGCCTTGCTGGGCAGCCGGGCATCCAGGGCCTCGTGGGTCATCGGGCAGGCGCCGGAGGCGAGCTCTTGCAGCACGTCGGCGCCCGCGGACATCTCCAGCCAGTGCAGGGTCGCCCGGGGCTTGGCGAGGAGGCTGGCCATGAGCCTGCCCATGTCCGCAGTGAGCTGGTCAGCGGGGCCGAGGATCTTGGCGAGCTGCCGGGTGGCGGCGCACTTCGGGCAGAGGCTGAAGTGCCAGGACCGGTCGACGGTGCCGCAGTCGGGACAGGTCTTGAAGGACGCCTCGCTGTTGTCGTAGCAGCGTTCGCAGAGCGGCCCATCCGGGGTGCGGGCCGTCACCCGGCGGACCTGCCGGCAGACCGAGCAGGCTTCCCGGTGCTGGCTGCAGGGGCGGCATCGCCGCTGGCCGGCGCTGGAGAGGTGACAGGGCCGGGTCTGGCCGCAGAGCGCGCAGACTGCCGTCAGCGGCTTTGCGCAGGTGTCGCAGAGTGGTCCCTCGGCGGTGTGACGGCTGATCCAGCGGACCCGTCCGCAGTCGACGCACTGATCGTGCGTGGAGGGATCCTGTTTTGAACAGGGGCGGCAGAGCGGGCGTCCGTCGGCGGTCCGGGTCGCGACGGGCAGAGTCCGTTGACACCGTGAACAGGGCTCGGCCTTGGCATGGTTGTAGCAGCTGCCGCAGAGCCGCCGGCCGTCCAACGGATACCGCAGGGCGACGCCTATGCGGCCGCACTGCGGACACCGCGGCGGCGCGATGAGTTCGGATCCGGCCTTGCGGAGCTCGTCGACGAGCACGAGCAGACGAGGCGAGCGGTGGACACCGTCGCCGAGCAGGAGGCCGGGTTGTTCAGCCAGTTCCCAGGCCATCCGGCGCATGGTCGCGGTCCGTCCGCGGGCCGCGACCTCCACGGCCTGTCGGGCCACCGCGGCGTCAAGACCGGGATCGGCAGACGCGATCATCTCCTGGAGCCGCAGGAGCGGATCTGGGATGTCGGGGAGGCAGTCGCGACAGAGCATTTCGCCGGCCGGTCCGCGGAAGTAGTAGGTCAGCGAGGTGCCGCAGCCTTCGCAATGGCGGTCGGCCTTGCGGCGCTTGCTCTCACACGCGGTGCAGATCCGGATGTCGCCATTGAGCTGGGTCAGGCGCTTGGGCTGGTGGCAGTCGCCGCAGAGCGGCCGGACGACGTTGCGGGCGCCGCGGGCCTGGAGCGCGACGACCAGGCGCTCGATGCCCCGGGGCCCGGCCGGCTCGGCGTTGGTCAGCAACTCCGGGCGCTCGCGCAGGACGAAGGCGAGCTGGCGGCAGGCCGGACGCTTCGGCGCCGCCTCGCGGACGGCGTCCAGGACGGTCTCCGCCGACAGACCGGGCTCGATGTCCGCGACGATGCCGATGATGACGCTCGGCGGATCGGTGAGCGCGGTCTCGGCCTCGCTTCGTGCCACTTGCTGAACCGCCTCAGAGGATCCGTGCGCGCTTCGGCCGCAGATCGCCCACCCCGGCCTCGGCGCCGACGGCCTTGTCCTGCGGCAGGCGGGAGCCGCGGGCTGCCGCGACGGGCTCGATCAGTTCCTCCATCTGGCATCCCAGGATGTCGATCAGAGCCATGAGCACCTTCAGGCTCAGCCGTTCCGGGGTCTCCGTGACCAGCCGGTAGACCTGGCTGGAGGACAGAGAGATTCCTCGCTCCTCCAGCAGCGGCTTGAGCGCGGTGGTGGAGAACATGCCGCGGGTGGCCATCAGCTCGCGAAGCTTCCAGCAGTAGTCGAGTTTCGCCGTCATGGGCTCTCCCTATCCGTTGCGCGGGGCGAAGGCCAAGTCGATGGCCTGGCGCATCATCGTGTTCGCGAAGTCGCCGCTGACCGCGGTGTAGATCGCGGTCGTCGAGGCGTAACGGTGCCCGACCTGGTCTTGTACGAACTTCGGGTCGACACCGTCCTCGATCTGGTGGGTGACGTGGCTGTGCCGGATGCAGTGCGGGGTGAGTTCCTTGGGCAGACCGAGTTCGTCGCGGTAGAGAGCGAACCGGTCGGCGATCTCTCCGGACCGCAGCCGCCCGCCCCGCTCGGTCAAGAAGAGCGCCGGGTGGTCCGGGAACCCGAACCGGGGGCGGATGTTGACGACGTAGTCTTCCAGGGACTCGACCGCCCAGGGCATCACGCTGTGGACATTGCGCCTCTTGGGCGGGCTGCCCTTGGATGCCTTGCCCCACCGCACCTGCATCATCCCGAAGCGGCCGAACTCCGGCGCCTTCGGGTTGCGGTAAAGGTCAACGGTCTCGAGCTTCGACGTCTCGACGCAGCGCAGGCCCCAGCCGTAGATGGTCTTGAACAGAGCCCCGTCGCGGTAGGCCGTCAACGCGCCCTTGCGTCCCTTGCGGACCGCCGTCTCCACCCGGTCGTCGATGAAGTCGAAGAACATCTGAAGTTCCTCGCGCGTCATCGGCCGGCGCTCGGCCCCGCCCTCGTAGTCAACGAGATGCGCCAGCGTGTTCCACTCGTGACAGACCTGGATGGGATGCGTGCCGAATCGGGCCTCGCACTCCTCGGCCCAGCCATAGCGGACGTCGGTGATGAAGTCGCAGAACGTCCGTACGGCCTCTTGGTACGAACGCAGCGTGGATTTCGCCCGGTGCAACTCGCTGATCAGGTAGGTCATCCACTCATCGACCGTTCCCGCGGTCCACTGCCACGGGTAGGCGCTGGAGTAGGTGAAGAAGCGGCGTACGGCGCCGACGCGGCCGCGGACCGTCTTGGGCCTCAGCCCTCGCCCGCCGAGCTGCTGTTTCTCCCACCCGCTGATCATCGACTCGAAGACCTGCTCTTCCGCGTGCAACAGACGCACACCGGATATGAGCTCCAGCCGAGCTGCCCCGATCGGCGGCTCCAAAGTTCCACGCACAAGATCTCCCGTCGAGCGCGTGAATCATGCATCACATGCAGGATCTGCCGCAAACGTGCAGGTCAAGGCCGATGCGGGTCCGGTAGCAGGGTGTGTACGCTGACCAGGCGCGACGCGGCTCACCGGCCTCGGGATCTTGCATCCAATGCAATATCCGAGGGAAACGCCACCACATCTTCTTCAAGGGCCCGCCCGGCGCCGGCAAAACCATGCTCGCCGAACGCCTCCCCGGGCTGCTGCCACCCCTGTCGCCCAAGGAATCCCTGGAGGTCACCGCCGTCCACTCGGTAGCCGGCACCCTCCCGCCGGGCCAGCCACTCGTCCACCGGCCGCCCTACTGCGCCCCGCATCACTCCGCGACCATGGCGTCCCTCGTCGGCGGCGGCACCGGCCTGCCCCGCCCCGGCGCCGTCTCCCTCGCCCACCACGGTGTGCTGTTCGTGGACGAGGCCGCGGAGTGCAGCCCACGCGTCCTTGACGCACTGCGCCAGCCGCTGGAGTCCGGTCATGTCGTCGTCGCCCGCGCCGCGGGCATGATGCGCATGCCCGCCCGCATCCTCCTCGCCCTCGCGGCCAACCCCTGCCCCTGCGGACGGCACGGCACCACCAGCGGCGGCTGCGAATGCCGGCCCTCGTCCATCCGCCGCTACCGGGCCCGGCTCTCCGGCCCCCTGATGGACCGGGTGGACCTGCGGATCGCCGTCGAGCCGGTCGCCCGCGCCGAACTGATCGCACTCGGCCGCGGCACGGAAACCACCGCCGCCGTGGCTGAACGCGTCCGGACCGCCCGGGAACGGGCCGCAGCCCGCTTCGCCGGCACACCGTGGCACACCAACAGCGAGGTACCCGGACACGAGCTGCGCACCCGCTGGCAGGTCCACCCGGGCGCGCTGGTCCAGGCGGAACGCGACCTCGAATGCAACCTCCTCACCGCCCGCGGCCTCGACCGCGTCCTCCGCGTCGCCTGGACAGCCGCCGACCTGGCCGGGCGCGACCGCCCCACCAGTGAGGACGTCAACTGGGCCCTGGAACTCCGCACCGGCGTACGCCGCGGCGCGCTGACAGCGACCGGGGGCGGCGGAAAGCACCAAGAGACCGCGACCGCCCGACCGCCGCACAAGCAGGGGCAATCATGACCGGCATCGACGCATGGGGCTTCGCCACCGACGGGCCGGAGCCGACCGGCAAGCCCCGGGGCCGCGCCCTCGACCCCAACTCCGGACCGGGCCATGCCGTATCCGCGACGAGCGAGCCGAGCTCCGCGACGACTGACACATGGAGCGCAGCCGGCGAGGCACCCGACCCGCAGCGCACGGCCCGCGCAGCCCTCACCCGCATCCTCGAACCAGGCGATGAAACCGCCGGCCGCTGGCTGCGGGAGATGGGCCCGGCGGCCCTGTGGCAGACGCTGTCCGACGACGATGCGGCCCCGCCACCGGGTGCAACCCCGGCAAAGGTCGCGGGCCTGCGGCTGCGCGCCGCCCGCGCACGCCCCAGGGCGGACCTCGACGCCGTCACCGCACTCGGCGGCCGGTTCATCTGCCCCGGGGACGACGAATGGCCCGGTCAGCTCGACGACCTCGGCGACGCCCGCCCCATCGGCCTGTGGGTGCGCGGGACGGCCAACCTCCGGCTCTGGGCACTGCGCTCGGTCGCCGTCGTCGGCGCCCGGGCCTGCACCGAATACGGCGCCCACCTCGCCACCACCCTCGGCGCCGGACTCGCCGACCGCGGCTGGACCGTCGTCTCCGGAGCCGCCTACGGCGTGGACGGCGCGGCCCACCGCGGCGCGCTCGCCGCAGACGGCGCGACCACCGCCGTCATGGCCTCCGGAGTCGACCACCCCTACCCGCGCGGCCACACCGAGTTGATCGGCCGGATCGCCGAACAGGGCCTGGTGGTCGCCGAGTTACCACCAGGCGACCACCCCACCCGCAGCCGCTTCATCCAGCGCAACCGCGTGATCGCCGCGCTCACCAGAGGCACCGTCGTCGTAGAGGCCGAACTCCGCAGCGGCTCCCTCGTCACCGCCCGGCGGGCACAGACCCTCGGGCGCTTCACGATGGGCATGCCGGGCCCGGTCACCAGCGGCCTGTCCGCCGGCGTGCATCAACTCCTGCGCAACGAGGCCGCGGTGGTTACCGACGCCGACGAGGTCATCGAGCTCGTCGGCAGCATCGGCGACCTCGCCCCTGACCGAGAAGGCCGGACCCGCATCCGCGACCTTCTGGATCCCGTCGCAACCCTCGTACTGGAGGCGCTGCCGGCGCGCGGCAGAACGGACACCGGCCATCTGGCCCAGGAAGCCGGCGTGCCCCGCGATGTCACCCACGCCAAACTCTTCGAGCTGTTGTCCCTCGGATTCGTTCAAAGGTGCGGTGATCGCTGGGAGTTGGCGCGACGCGCCGAGTCGACCGGGCGTTCCCGGCGAGGCGGTCCTTGACCTGGGGCGAACGGGTGAAAGGGTGAGGGGAATGACCGCAGAATCCAGATTTGCCGTGCTTCGTGGCACGGGTCCGACCCGTGGGGAGACGGCAATGTGGCGCACGGGACATACGAGGCCCCGCCCGTCATGTCACCGCCTCCGCCCGCACGGCCCTCCGGAAGCCCGCGCCCGGCACCGTGTCCGGAAGTCGCCACGCCGTACGAGGTAACTCTGAGGTGCGGGCAGCGGAACGTATCTGCGCACCCCCGAACCTGCCGTCCTCGCACACCGCGACGCTGTGGTCACGCTACGCTCACAGGCAAATTCAACCCTCATACATCCATCCACCCGCGTCTCGGCAGAACGGCTCAAGGCGACGAATGCCCCAGCACACCTCCGGGTCTGACCGTGCGGCTGTACCACCGGCCGCACGCGGCAGCGTGCGCCCCGCTCCGCCCAGCTCGCTCGACGAGCTGTGGCGCGCCTACAAGGCGTCAGGCGACGGCAGGCTGCGGGAGCAGCTGATCCTGCACTACTCCCCGCTGGTCAAGTACGTCGCCGGCCGCGTCAGCGTCGGCCTGCCCCCCAACGTCGAGCAGGCCGACTTCGTCTCCTCCGGTGTCTTCGGACTGATCGACGCCATCGAGAAGTTCGAGCCCGAACGCTCCATCAAGTTCGAGACCTACGCCATCACCCGTATCCGCGGCGCAATGATCGACGAGCTGCGAGCGCTCGACTGGATTCCGCGCTCCGTACGGCAGAAGGCACGCGCCGTCGAACGCGCCTACGCCACCCTCGAAGCGCAACTGCGCCGCACCCCCTCCGAGGCGGAGGTCGCCGAGGAGATGGGCATCGCCCTGGAGGAACTCCACGGCGTGTTCAGCCAGCTGTCCCTGGCGAACGTCGTGGCGCTGGAGGAGTTGCTGCACGTCGGCGGCGAAGGGGGCGAACGGCTGAGCCTGATGGACACCCTCGAGGACACGGCCGCCGAGAACCCGGTCGAGATCGCCGAGGACCGTGAGTTGCGGCGCCTGCTCGCCCGTGCCATCAACACCCTCCCCGAACGTGAGAAGACCGTGGTCACGCTCTACTACTACGAGGGCCTCACGCTCGCCGAGATCGGCAATGTCCTAGGCGTCACGGAGAGCAGAGTCAGCCAGATCCACACCAAATCCGTGCTCCAGCTCAGGGCGAAGCTCGCCGACGTCGGACGCTGAGTCACCCGTTGCGGGCGCCAGGTCTTCCCACGCTGTGTCGCATGCGGAGTGCCACGGCGGGCGCGCCATCCGTAGAGTGGTGACGTGCCCAGGATTCGAGCGGCCTCCGTGGCCGAGCACCGGTCGATGCAGCGCGGCGCCCTCTTGGACGCCGCCCGCTCCCTGCTGTCCGAAGGCGGAACGGAGGCGCTGACCTTCCCCGCCCTCGCCGAGCGCACGGGCCTCGCGCGCTCCTCCGTGTATGAGTACTTCCGCTCGCGCGCCGCCGTCGTCGAAGAGCTGTGTGCCGTCGACTTCCCGGTCTGGGCCGCCGAGGTCGAAGCGGCGATGCAGCGCGTCGACACGCCCGAGGACAAGGTCGAGGCATATGTGCGCCGGCAACTCGCACTGGTCGGCGACCGGCGACACCGCGCCGTCGTGGCCATCTCGGCCGGTGAGCTGGACGCGGGCGCGCGCGAGAAGATCCGCGCGGCGCACGGCGGACTCATCGCCATGATCGTCGAGGCGCTCGCCGCCCTCGGCCACGAACAGCCCCGGCTCGCGGCCATGCTCCTCCAGGGTGTCGTCGACGCCGCCGTCCGCCGCATCGAACTGGGCGCCGCGGAGGACCCGGGCGAGATCACGGAGGCGGCGGTGGCGATGGCCCTCCGCGGGGTTCGCGGCTGACTTCGGGGGCTTCCCCCTCGGGCCCCCGGCCCACCCACCCACCTCCACCACCTCCACGCTCGTTGGCCCCGCAGCCCGCAGCCCGCAGCCCGCAGCCCGCAGCCCGCAGCCCGCAGCCCGCAGCCCGCAGCCCGCAGCCCGCAGCCCGCAGCCCGCAGCCCGCAGCCCGCAGCCCGCAGCCCGCAGCCCGCAGCCGGGCCCTTGCCGTGGTGCCGACGCGCTGGTCGGCGACTGGCGCCACCTGTGCCTGGGCCTGGCGCGTGCCGTTACCCGTGCGACGTCACACCCACCCCGCTGACCGGGCTGCCTTCACCGTGTCGGAATCACCGCTCCCTCCCGCACCGCATCATTGGGGATCACCGACCCGTCGCGATCACTGCGTCCCGCGCTCACTCATCGTTCCCGCCCGACGACGCGCCACGATCGCCCCCACCTCGCCGCCTTCGCAGGCCCTCCTCTCTCGCTGTCGGCCGGGGAGCCGGCCGAACGCCCAGATCGCCACGGCTGCGAGTCCAGCCGTCTCGATGAGGGCTACTGCCGTAGGTGCCGAGCTTTTTGCCTGCGCTGTTGGCTCTGGTGGTTCCGGATGCGGGGGAGTGGTGGGGCCGCCTGCCGGTACGGGGACCCCGAAGATCGGCAGTAGTCGGGACGGGCCGCTGCGGAGCATGTTCCGGGGCAGCAGGGACAGTGGGTCCAGGTAGGTCTTGCCGCGGCGTAGGCCCCAGTGGAGGCACGGCTCCCGGCAGTGGAACGGGCCGCCGTGCTGTAGGACGGCGACCGGCTGGCCCGACGTGACGCGCTGACCTTTCTGGACCGTGGAGCGTACGGGTTCGTACGTGGTGCGCAATGGAGGGCGGCCCGAGCGGGACACCTCGAGCGTCAGGACGCCGCGGCCTGCGACGGTCCCGGCGTAGGCCACCCGGCCCGGGGCCGCCGCACGCACCACGGCGCCGGCGGGAGCGGCCAGGTCCACCCCGCGGTGCCCGGCCGCCCATGGGGCAGGAGGAGGCTCCCAGCCCCTGACCACCGTCGGCTGTGCGCCCGCAGGCCCTCCCACCGGCCAGGATCTTTCCTCGTCCGACGGCGCGGCAGGAGCCGCGGGTGCCTCACCCCCGGCGCGCCGCTTCACCCCCTCGCCCACCTCACCACGTCCCGCAACGACCGCCCAAGCCACCCTGCGCAGCACCGGCCTGTCGACCTCGCGACCCACCGGTTTTCCCACCCCGCGTAGCACCGGCCGCTCCGCCCCGCGCGGCACAGGTTTCGCCACCCCGCGCCCCACCGACCAGCCAACCTCGCGCCGCACCGCCCGACCTGCCACGAGCCCCAGCCCGCTCTCCGCCTCGCCCTCCACTCGTCGTTCCATCGCCCAATCCACCCCACGCTCCACCCCAAGCTCCACCCCTCGCCCCACCACGCCACTCACCGACGGCGCGGTAGCGCTCGCGAGGGTCGGTGTGAAGAGCGTGAGGATTGCTGCCGCGGTCGGGGCCAGCAGGGCGCCTGCCGCGTGGGCGGGGAAGAAGCAGCTCGGTCCGTATCCCTTCGGGGCCCCGCGCGGCGCCGGTGGAGGCGCGAGCGGCCGGAAGCGGAACGGGGGCGGGGGCGAGCAGCGGGACCGGGACCGACGCGGAGAGGGGGGTGAGGCTGAGGATCGGGGGCGGGGCCGGGCAGCGGGGAGGGGGCCCGGCCCGTGCCCCGCTCGGCTGCCGTGCTTGGGCCGACCGCCGTCGCCCGGTCGCGGGCAGCGTCCGCGTGAGCCGGTGAAGGAGGCGCGGAAGGTCCTGCTCCGGGCCGGATGTCGTCGCGGATTCGGTCGTGGGTCTTGTCGCGTGATTCGTCGCGTGTTTCGTCGCATGTGCTGACGGTGACGCAGTCCGCCGTGGCGTGTGGATCTTGGTTGGAAGCTGTGGATGACGGGGCGGTTGTGGACAACGGTGTCACCCGGGAGGGGTTCGAAATGATGCGTGTCGCCCGGTGCATCGGCAGTCCCGTACACTTCTGGTGGCGATCCGGGTCACCGGGTCGACTTCGCACGCCCCGCCGTCAGTGCACCAGTCCCGTTCGGGCAGCACGACGGCCGCGCCCCTCGGTCCTCGGACGGCTCCGCAAGGTGTCTTCCCCGGCAGGCGCGTCGGGGCGTCAGGCACCGCGGCCGACCGGCCGCAGTGGAACCGAGAACAACAAGGAGTACGGCCATGGCCGTCGTCACGATGCGGGAGCTGCTGGAGAGCGGCGTCCACTTCGGGCACCAGACCCGCCGCTGGAACCCGAAGATGAAGCGCTTCATCTTCACCGAGCGCAACGGCATCTACATCATCGACCTGCTCCAGTCGCTGTCGTACATCGACCGCGCCTACGAGTTCGTCAAGGAGACCGTCGCCCACGGCGGCTCGGTCATGTTCGTCGGCACGAAGAAGCAGGCCCAGGAGGCCATTGCCGAGCAGGCGACCCGCGTGGGCATGCCCTACGTGAACCAGCGCTGGCTCGGCGGCATGCTGACCAACTTCTCGACCGTCTACAAGCGCCTTCAGCGCCTGAAGGAGCTCGAGCAGATCGACTTCGAGGATGTGGCCGCGTCCGGCCTCACCAAGAAGGAGCTCCTGGTTCTCTCCCGCGAGAAGGCCAAGCTGGAGAAGACCCTCGGCGGTATCCGCGAGATGCAGAAGGTGCCCAGCGCCGTCTGGATCGTGGACACCAAGAAGGAGCACATTGCCGTCGGTGAGGCGCGCAAGCTCAACATCCCGGTCGTCGCGATCCTCGACACCAACTGCGACCCGGACGAGGTCGACTACAAGATCCCGGGCAACGACGACGCGATCCGCTCCGTCACCCTGCTCACCCGCGTGATCGCCGACGCCGTCGCCGAGGGCCTCATCGCCCGCTCCGGTGCCGCCACCGGCGACCAGAAGCCCGGCGAGAAGGCCGCTGCCGCCGAGCCGCTGGCCGAGTGGGAGCGCGACCTGCTCGAGGGCGAGAAGAAGGCTGACGACGAGGCCCCCAAGGCCGAGGAGAAGCCTGCTGAGGAGGCCGCTCCGGCCGCCGAGGCCCCCGCCGCCGAGGCCCCCGCCGCCGAGGCCCCCGCCGCCGAGGCCGAGGCCGAGAAGCCGGCCGAGCAGGCCTGACCCGCAGCATCCGGCTGATGACGGCGGGGGAGGGCGCCACCGGCGCCGCCCCCGCCGTCCACCCGTAGATCTTTCGACTTCGAGATTTCGAGAAGAGATTCACAGACCATGGCGAACTACACCGCCGCTGACGTCAAGAAGCTCCGCGAGCTCACCGGCGCCGGCATGATGGACTGCAAGAAGGCCCTGGACGAGGCCGAGGGCAACGTCGACAAGGCCGTCGAGGCGCTGCGTATCAAGGGCCAGAAGGGCGTCGCCAAGCGCGAGGGCCGGTCCGCCGAGAACGGCGCGGTGGTCTCCGTGATCGCCGGCGACAACACCTCCGGTGTCATCGTCGAGCTGAAGTGCGAGACGGACTTCGTCGCCAAGGGCGAGAAGTTCCAGGCCGTCGCCAACGAGATCGCCGCGCACATCGCGAAGACCTCCCCGGCCGACGTCGAGGCCCTGCTCGCCTCCGAGATCGAGGCCGGCAAGACCGTCCAGGCGTTCGTCGACGAGGCCAACGCCAACCTGGGCGAGAAGATCGTCCTGGACCGCTTCGCGCAGTTCGCCGACGGCTACGTGACGGCGTACATGCACCGCACCATGCCCGACCTGCCCCCGCAGATCGGTGTCCTCGTCGAGCTCGACAAGGAGAACGCCGAGGTCGCCAAGGGCATTGCGCAGCACATCGCCGCGTTCGCCCCGAAGTACCTCGCCAAGGACGACGTGCCGGCCGAGGTCGTCGAGGCCGAGCGGCGTGTCGCCGAGGAGACCACGCGTGCGGAGGGCAAGCCCGAGGCTGCTCTTCCGAAGATCGTCGAGGGTCGGATCAACGGCTTCTTCAAGGACGCGACGCTGCTGGGTCAGCCGTACGCGCTCGACAACAAGAAGTCCGTCGAGAAGGTCCTCCAGGAGGCCGGTGTCACCCTGAAGCGCTTCTCGCGCATCAAGGTCGGCATCTGAGCCTGTCGCGAAGGCAGCGAATGACCTACGACCCCGCTAGGGTCGTACGCAGTCGGCCGCTCAACGGCCGGCCGCAGATGTGACGAGGAGGCCATTGCCGCAGAGGGATCTGAACCAGACCCACGGCAATGGCCTTCTTCGTATGTGCACGAGGAGAGCTCAATGATTCACGGTGCCGACGGCGCGCACACAGACCATGCCGGTCACGGCGGCAGGCGACGCTTCCTGCTGAAGCTGTCGGGCGAAGCGTTCGCCGGCGGCGGGGGACTGGGCGTCGACCCCGACGTCGTGCACGCGATGGCCCGCGAGATCGCCGCCGTGGTGCGCGACGGCTACGAGATCGCCATCGTGATCGGCGGCGGCAACTTCTTCCGCGGCGCCGAACTCCAGCAGCGCGGCATGGACCGGGCCCGCTCCGACTACATGGGCATGCTGGGCACGGTCATGAACTGTCTGGCCCTCCAGGACTTCCTGGAGAAGGAGGGCATCGACTCCCGCGTCCAGACAGCCATCACCATGGGACAGGTCGCGGAGCCGTACATTCCGCTGCGTGCGGTGCGCCACCTGGAGAAGGGCCGGGTCGTCATCTTCGGTGCCGGTATGGGCATGCCGTACTTCTCCACCGACACCACCGCCGCCCAGCGTGCCCTGGAGATCGACGCCGAGGCCATGCTGATGGGGAAGAACGGGGTGGACGGCGTCTACGACTCCGACCCCAAGAAGAACCCCGACGCGGTGAAGTTCGACGCGCTCGAATACGGCGAGGTGATCACCCGCGACCTGAAGGTCGCCGACGCCACCGCCATCACGCTGTGCCGGGACAACAAGCTCCCGATCCTCGTGTTCGAACTGCTCACCGAGGGCAACATCGCGCGTGCGGTGAAGGGTGAGAAGATCGGCACGCTCGTCAGCGATCAGGACACCCGGGCCTGACGGCCTCAACTGCCGTGATTCCGTACGGGCATCGGTCTGTACGGGCGGCAACTCCCGACCGGGGTAGGACCCCGGTACGGGGATGGACAACGGCCTGCCGGTCGGACACCGTGCAGGAGAAGACGCGCGGCAGGGGCGAGGCTCTGCTTCTTACCGAAAAGACCAGGAGCAAGTGGTGATCGAAGAGATCCTCCTCGAGGCCGAGGAGAAGATGGAGAAGGCCGTCGTGGTCGCCAAGGAGGACTTCGCCGCGATTCGCACCGGGCGTGCGCACCCGGCGATGTTCAACAAGATCGTGGCGGACTACTACGGCGCCATGACGCCGATCAACCAGCTGGCGTCGTTCTCGGTGCCCGAGCCGCGGATGGCCGTGGTGACCCCGTTCGACAAGAGCGCGCTGCGCAACATCGAGCAGGCCATCCGCGACTCCGACCTCGGCGTCAACCCGAGTAACGACGGCAACATCATCCGAGTGACGTTCCCGGAGCTGACCGAGGAGCGCCGCAAGGAGTTCATCAAGGTCGCCAAGAACAAGGGCGAGGACGCGAAGATCTCGATCCGCAGCGTTCGGCGCAAGGCCAAGGAGACCCTCGACAAGCTGGTCAAGGACAAGGAGAGCGGCGAGGACGAGGTGCGCCGCGCCGAGAAGGAGCTCGACGACACCACCGCGAAGTACGTCGCGCAGGTGGACGAGCTGCTCAAGCACAAGGAATCCGAGCTCCTCGAGGTCTGATGAACGAGTCTTCCTGGGGGGCCCCGCCCGGCGCCGGTCAATGGGGACCGCCCGACCACGGACCGGCCCCCTCGCTTCGCGGGGCGGCGCCCCCCGTTCCGGCGGGTCCGGTGTACGACTGGGGCGATGCGGCGCAGACTCGGCCCATGCCCTTTGTCCCCGGGCAAGGCGGACACCAGGATGACAACCGGGAACATCGGGACATCCGGGATAGCCGGGATCACCTGGACGACCGGGGGGCTGCTCGACGGAGCGGCCCCCTGTTCCGCGACGAAAAGCCGCAGGAGCCCATGCCCACCTCTCTTTCCGGGTCCGACAGCTCGCCGGACTCAGAGAAGCCGAAGAAGAAGAGCGCGGGCCGCAACCTGCCCGCCGCCATAGGGGTCGGCGTCGGCCTCGGCGTGATCATTGTTGCGTCGCTCTTCGTCTACAAGCCCGTCTTCATCGGCGTGATAGCGATCGCCGTGGTCGTGGGCCTGTGGGAGCTGACCTCGCGGCTGGCGGAGCGCAAGGACATCAGGGTGCCGCTGGTGCCGCTCGCGGTCGGCGGCACCGCCATGGTGGTCGCCGGCTATGTCCGCGGCGCCGAGGGAGCCTGGGTGGCGATGGCGCTCACCGCCCTCGCCGTGCTCGTCTGGCGGATGACCGAGGCGCCCGAGAACTATCTGCGGGACGTCACCGCCGGCGTCTTCGCGGCGTTCTACGTGCCCTTCCTCGCGACGTTCGTGGCGCTGATGCTCGCGGCCGAGGCCGACGGGCCGCAGCGGGTGATGACGTTCCTGCTGCTCACGGTCGTCAGCGACACCGGTGCGTACGCGGTCGGCTGGCGGTTCGGCAAGCACAAGCTCGCCCCGCGCATCAGCCCCGGCAAGACCCGTGAGGGACTCGTCGGCGCGGTGCTCTTCGCGATGGCGGCCGGCGCGCTGTGCATGGAGTTCCTGATCGCGGACGGCGCCTGGTGGCAGGGCCTGCTGCTCGGCCTCGCCGTCGCGGCCAGCGCGACCCTCGGCGACCTCGGCGAATCCATGATCAAGCGGGACCTCGGCATCAAGGACATGGGCACCCTGCTGCCCGGCCACGGCGGCATCATGGACCGGCTCGACTCCCTGCTGCCGACCGCACCGGTCGTCTGGCTGCTCTTCGTGATCTTCGTGGGAGCCGGCTGACCACAGGGTTCTCGCAGGTGAGGGCAGGGAGAGGAATTCCTCTCCCTGCCCTCTTCCGTGTCTGCCGCCCGTCTACCGAGGCGGCGACAGGACCTCGACCGCCGCGCGCAGTGGCTCCGGCGACGTGGCGAACTCGCCGAGGAAGGCATACGAGAGTTCCGTGACGAGGAACAGGTTGGTGGCAACGAGGACACTCACCGCCGCGACCATCCCGTAGTGGATCAGGGCCTGCTCGGAGCCGAAGGTGGCGGAGAAACCGAGGACCAGTCCACTGGTCAGAAGGACCGCCAGCCACAGGGACAGGGGCGGGCCGATGTTGGTGCGCGCCTCGAGCAGCCGTTCCGTGCGTGCGACGCTCAATTCCTTCAGGGACGCGATGGAGCTGGTGAGGAAGGCCCGCTGGGCGTCGTCGCGGGGCCGGATGCTCTCGTACGTGCTGTGCAGGCGGTTCAGCGCGTTCTCGGCCTCGGGCGTGGTGCCGCCGGCCGCGGCGCTGGGCCACTCGGCGGCCGCCGCCCGTCCGTACGCCAGCAGGCTCTGCCTGATCCGCGCGCTCTCGGCCTTGCCGAACACCTCGCGGCCCCTGGCCAGCTGCGCCACCATGGCGCCCTCGGTCCGTGTCGTCTGGTCCGCCGTGTTCACCTGACCCCAGAGCGCGAGGACGATGAAGCCGATGAGGAACCCGTAGACGACCGCGATCACGGGGAAGAGGAATTGCGCGATCTCGTTCTGCTTGCCCTGCTTGATGCGAGGGACACGGTGCCGGACGAGTGCCTGGACGACCGCGGTCCCGCCCGCGATCACGACGACGAGCCCGGCCAGCAGCAACCAGGAAGGGATGTTGATCACGATCCAACGGGTCACGGCCACTGTTCCACGCTCCTGACGTACCCCACACCGCCCTCACGGCGCGGTGGCCAACGAAGGCACCGGGCTGCGGGACACGCCTGCTTCGTCTCTTCGGGCGCGGAGCGTCGGACCACGCAAGAGCCGATCAAGGTGTCCGTGCCCGAGCTGTACCAAGTGAAGGAGACCGGCACGTGGTGGGACGGAGACGTGACCCGATTGACCGGGTGAAGCACCCGCGGCCCCGTTCAGACACTCCAGTCGAACTCCTGCCGTGTGGGTGATCGGTGCCGGCTCCACCGCCCCTCGCGGAGGAGCCAGCCCCATGCCGCCTGGAGATCATTTACGGGACCGCCCTTAGCCAAAGGCCGTCAAGGCCGACCGCCAAGGCCCACTGCGGAACCGCGCTCCCGCGCGTCACCGGACGTCAATCTGCGACACTGGTAAAAACATGCCGGCGCAAGCAGCGGTTGACCTCAGCGTCACGGCTCGACGGTGAACCGGGCCGGCCGGACGAGGACCGGGCGCCGCCTACGAGCGCTGCTCGGGCAGGCTACGAGAATCAGCGCGGCCCCCGGCACCCTTCTCCCTGAAGAGGGCACGCGGCCCACCCGCATCCGGCCCTGCTACGCAATGCGGCATGGCGGCTCGATCTCACCACCACGTGGGAGGTATCCGATGCCCTTCATCGACATCAAGGTGATCGCAGGAGTATTCACCCCCGAAGAGAAGCAGAAGATGGTCGAAGAAGTCTCCGAGGCGTTGATCGCCATCGAAGGTGAGGCGCTGCGACCAGTGACGCATGTCGTGATCACTGAGACGCCCAGTGGCGAATGGGCAATCGGTGGTAAGGCCCTGACAGCCGAAGACGTTCAGGCCAAGAGGGCCGGCTAGCCCAGGCGGTAGGTGTCTTCGACCTCCTGGCGTCGCCAGGCAGCAGTACATCCGTGACCTACAGGGCCCTGTCCCGAGACATCGCAGGCGACGATCAGCACGCTGAGCACCGGCTCGCCCTCGGGAGCGCAGGCAATCGGGCCCTTTCCCTGCTTGGTCGGCGAGCCGAGAGGCGTTCGGTGACGTGGCCTCAGCCGTTTACTGGATGGTGGCATCAGCCACTTGGTGATTCCGCGGGACCGGGCCTCTGCCTCGAACATGCCGCTGTTGTAGGCGTCTTAGGAGCCCTCACCTCAGGGCTGCTCAACGTTCCGCAGGGAAAACCAAACTGGTTGAGTTGCCATATGCGCGGCACCGGTCTGCGGTCGAGCGGAACCCCTTTGGCGACGAGTCTGCATTTCGATTGCTGTGTGACTCTCCAGGTGCTTGTACAGGAATCATTGAGCATGGCAAAGCAGTGCCGAGCTGCACATTGATGTGGGAAGTCATACCTGGAAGCCGTATCAGTCCCTGAAGCTTCCACTGGTTCCGAAATGAAGGCTCTCGCCGCATCGGCAACGTCTCGGATGCTCACTGACTTTCCCAGCGTACGCACCTAACAACTCTGTGTAACTTCTTCCCGGTGGGCAGTGACTCGGTTGGCGCGTCCATCAGGGCTGGGCCGTCCCTGGGCCGTGCGAGGGAGGCCATCAATGACAGAAGGCCACAGCGGGTGACCGCCCCCTCACCCGCTCCGACCTGGGCTCCCATAAACGATCTGCCACACTGGACGCACCATGCCTGCACCCGGAGAACTTACTTTTGTCGCGCCGCGCGGGGCCAAGAAGCCCCCGCGGCACCTTGCTGATCTCAGTCCCGTCGAGCGTCGTGAAGCCGTGGCGGCGATCGGGGAGAAGCCGTTTCGTGCCAAGCAGCTGTCGCAGCACTACTTTGCCCGTTATGCGCACGATCCGGCGCAGTGGACGGACATTCCGGCGGCGGCGCGCGAGAAGCTGGCGAGTGAGCTGCTGCCGGAGCTGATGACCGTCATGCGGCACGTCTCGTGCGATGACGACACCACGCGCAAGACGCTGTGGAAACTGCACGACGGGACGCTCGTCGAGTCGGTGCTGATGCGGTACCCGGACCGGGTCACCATGTGCATCTCGTCGCAGGCGGGGTGCGGGATGAACTGCCCGTTCTGCGCCACGGGGCAGGCGGGGCTGGACCGTAATCTCTCGACCGCCGAGATCGTGCACCAGATCGTCGACGGGATGCGTGCGCTGCGCGACGGCGAGGTGCCGGGCGGGCCGGCGCGGCTGTCCAACATCGTCTTCATGGGGATGGGGGAGCCGCTCGCCAACTACAAGCGGGTGGTCGGGGCGATCCGGCGGCTGACGGATCCCGAGCCGGACGGGCTGGGGCTGTCGCAGCGGGGGATCACCGTCTCCACGGTCGGGCTGGTGCCGGCCATGCTGCGGTTCGCCGACGAGGGCTTCAAGTGCCGGCTGGCCGTGTCGCTGCACGCCCCGGACGACGAGCTGCGCGACACGCTGGTGCCCGTCAACACGCGCTGGAAGGTGCGGGAGGTGCTGGACGCGGCGTGGGAGTACGCCGAGAAGTCCGGGCGGCGGATCTCGATCGAGTACGCGCTGATCCGGGACATCAACGACCAGGCGTGGCGCGGTGACCTGCTCGGGCGGCTGCTGAAGGGCAAGCGCGTCCATGTGAACCTGATTCCGCTGAACCCGACGCCCGGTTCGAAGTGGACGGCCTCGCGGCCCGAGGACGAGCGGGCGTTCGTCCAGGCCATCGAGGCGCACGGGGTGCCGGTGACCGTCCGCGACACCCGCGGCCAGGAGATCGACGGCGCCTGCGGGCAGCTCGCGGCCTCGGAGCGCTGACCGCCCCGCTGATACGGTGTGGTCGAACAAATGCACATTCCGACAGGGGAGCGCCACAGCGCTGAGAGTGCGGAAGCGTCGTAGTCCTACGGTGCCCGCAGACCCTTGAACCTCGCCCGGGTCATTCCGGGTAGGAAGTTCGGTCGTCACTCATGCTGTTGCGCCCTGCCCGGAGTTCCCTCCCCGCGTCCCCGGACGCCGGGAGCCGTGGACACCGGGCAGGGCCGCGTCTCTTCCTGGCCAGCCAGGAGGAAATCAGTGAGCACCATCAGCAGGATCGCCGCGACGACGGTGGCCGCCGCGGTCGGGATGACCGCCCTCGCCGGCTGCGGGGGCTCCGGCGGCGGGAGCGCGGACGCCAAGACCGTCACGCTCGTCAGCCATGACTCGTTCAACGTCTCCAAGTCCGTGCTGGCCGCCTTCGAGAAGGAGAGCGGCTACAAGGTCACGATGCTCAAGGGCGGGGACGCCGGCAAGGCCGTGAACCAGGCGGTCCTGTCCAAGGGCAGCCCCCAGGGCGATGTGTTCTTCGGTATCGACAACACGCTGCTCTCGCGCGGTCTGGACGAGGGCCTCTTCAGCCCCTACCGGGCCAAGGGGCTGGACAGTGTCCCGGCGGGGCTTCAGCTCGACAAGGGCGAGCACCGGGTCACCCCGCTCGACTACGGCGACATCTGCGTCAACTACGACCGCGGCTACTTCACCCGGCACAAGATCGCGCCGCCGGAGACCTTCGACGATCTGCTCCAGCCGCGGTACAAGGGGCTGCTCGTCACGGAGAACTCCGCCACCTCCTCCCCGGGCCTCGCCTTCCAGCTCGGCACCATCGCGAAGTACGGGGAGCAGGGCTGGCAGAGCTACTGGAAGAAGCTCAAGGCCAATGGCGTCGAGGTCGTCGACGGCTGGGACCAGGCCTACAACGACCGGTTCTCCGGCTCCGCGGCGGGCAAGGGCAAGGGCGACAAGCCGCTGGTGGTCTCCTACGCCTCCAGCCCGCCCGCCGAGGTGCTCGGCAAGAAGCCCACGCCCAAGGAGGCCCCGACCGGTGTCGCGGCCGGCACCTGCTTCCGGCAGATCGAATTCGGCGGTCTGCTGAAGGGCGCGAAGAACGAGAAGGGCGGCAAGGCGCTGCTGGACTTCCTGCTGAGCAAGAAGTTCCAGGAGGACGTGCCGTTGCAGATGTTCGTCAACCCGGCCCGTAAGGATGCCGCGGTGCCGGAGCTGTTCACCAAGTACGGCACGACGATCGACAAGCCCACCACCCTGGCGCCCGGGACGATCACCAAGAACCGCGAACAGTGGATCAAGCAGTGGTCCTCGCTCGTTCTGAAGTAACGCCGCCGGACGCCACGGACGTCCCGGGTGCCACGGACGTCCCGGGCGCCCGGCGCGGCAGGCCCGCGCGGGGGACGGCGGTGCGGCTCGGCCTGATGGCGGTGCCGCTCGCCTTCTTCGCGCTGTTCTTCGCCTACCCCGTTGTGGCGATCGTCGGACGGGGGCTCAAGAACGGCGGACAGTGGCAGCTCGGCCGGTTCGGTGCCGTGCTGAGCGACCCGGATGTCGTGCGGGTGCTGTGGTTCACCGTCTGGCAGGCGGCCGCCTCGACCGGGCTGACGCTGCTGATCGCGCTGCCTGGCGCCTATGTCTTCGCGCGCTTCGACTTCCCCGGCAAACAGCTGCTGCGGGCGGTCGTGGCGGTGCCGTTCGTGCTGCCGACCGTCGTCGTCGGCTCGGCGTTCCTGGCGCTGGTCGGGCGGGGCGGGCTGCTGGACGACCTGTGGGGCGTGCGCCTGGACACCTCGGTGTGGGCGATCCTGCTGGCGCATGTCTTCTTCAACTACGCCGTGGTCGTCCGGACCGTCGGCGGACTCTGGGGGCAGCTCGATCCGCGGCAGGAAGAGGCGGCGCGGGTGCTGGGAGCCGGGCGGTTCGCGGCCTGGCGGCGGGTGACGCTGCCCGCGCTGGGGCCGGCCGTCGCGGCCGCCGCCCTGATGGTCTTTCTGTTCACCTTCACCTCCTTCGGGGTGGTGCAGATTCTGGGCGGCCCCACCTTCTCGACGCTGGAGGTGGAGATCTACCGGCAGACCGCGGACTTCCTGGATCTGCCGACGGCCGCCGTCCTCACCATGATCCAGTTCGCCGCGGTGCTCGGCGTCCTGGCGCTGCACGCCTGGACCGTCCGCCGCCGGGAATCCGCGCTCCGGCTCGTGGACGCCGCACAGACGGCCCGCCGGCCGCGCGGCCGCGGTCAGTGGGCGCTGCTGTGGGGGACGTTCACGGTCATCGCCGTTCTGCTGCTCGCGCCGCTGGTGGTGCTCGTGGAGCGCTCCTTCGCCGGGCCGGACGGCTACGGGACGGTCTTCTACGCCGCGCTGGGCTCCGCCGCGAGCGCCGACAGCACCTTCGCCGTCGCCCCCCTGGACGCGCTGTGGAACTCCCTCGCCTACGGGGCCGCGGCCACCGTGATCGCGCTGGTGGTGGGCGGACTGGCGGCCGCCGCACTGACCCTTCCTCGGCTGCGCCGCGGCTCGTCCGGGCGGACCCCCGCGGTCAGCCGGTTCGTCCGCGGCTTCGACGCGCTGCTGATGCTGCCCCTGGGCGTCTCCGCGGTGACCGTCGGCTTCGGCTTTCTGATCACCCTCGACGAGCCGCCGCTCGATCTGCGGGCCTCGTGGTGGCTGGTGCCGCTCGCCCAGGCGCTGGTGGGGGTGCCGTTCGTGGTCCGGACGATGCTGCCGGTGCTGCGGGCGGTCGACGGCCGGCTGCGGGAGGCGGCCGCCGTGCTGGGTGCCTCGCCCTGGCAGGTGTGGCGCGCGGTCGACCTGCCCATGGTGCGGCGGGCGCTGCTGATCGCCGCGGGCTTCGCCTTCGCCGTGTCGCTCGGTGAGTTCGGCGCGACGGTCTTCCTCGCCCGGCCGGACGGGCCGACGCTGCCGGTGGCCGTGGCCCGGCTGCTGGGGCGGGCGGGGGAGCTCAACTACGGGCAGGCGATGGCCTTGTCGACCATCCTGATGGTGGTGTGCGCCGCCGCCCTGCTGGTACTGGAGCGGCTTAGCCCCCTCGACCGATCCGGGGAGTTCTAGATGACGGCACGGGCCGGGAGCACGGCGCGGGAGCTGCTGCGGCTGGGCGGGGTGACCGTCCGCTTCGGCGCGGGCGGGCACCCCGCGCTGGACGCGGTCGATCTGGACGTCGCCGCCCGGGAGATCGTCTGCGTCCTGGGGCCGAGCGGCAGCGGCAAGTCCACGCTGCTGCGGGTGGTCGCCGGGCTCCAACAGGCCGACGCCGGGCGGGTGTCACTGGAGGGGCGGGACCAGTCGGGGGTGCCCACCCACCGGCGCGGCGTCGGCCTGATGTTCCAGGACCACCAGCTCTTCCCGCAGCGCGATGTCGCGGGAAATGTCGCCTTCGGGCTGCGGATGCGGCGCACCCCGCGCGCCGACCGGGAGCGTACGGTCGCCGAACTCCTGGACCTCGTCGGGCTGCCGGGTGCCCAGCGGCGCGCCGTGGCCTCCCTGTCCGGCGGCGAACAGCAGCGCGTCGCCCTGGCCCGAGCCCTGGCACCCCGCCCGCGTCTGCTGATGCTGGACGAGCCGCTCGGCCAGCTCGACCGCGGGCTGCGGGAACGGCTGGTCGTCGAACTCCGGCGGCTCTTCCAGGAGTTGGGGACGACGGTGCTGGCCGTCACCCACGACCAGGGGGAGGCGTTCGCGCTCGCGGACCGGGTCGTGGTGATGCAGGACGGCCGGATCGCGCAGTCCGGCACCCCGCTGGAGGTCTGGCAGCGGCCCGCCACCGAATTCGTCGCCCGCTTCCTCGGCTTCGACAACGTGGTCGAGGCGACGGTGCAGGGCGAGGCGGCCGCCACCCCCTGGGGGAAGGTGCCCGTTCCGGCGGCCACCCCGGACGGACCCTGCCGGCTGCTCGTCCGCCCGGCCGGGGTACGGCTGACGGCCGCCGTGGAGGGCCTGCCGTGCACGGTCGCGGCCCGTACCTTCCGCGGCACCCATGTCGCGCTGCTCCTCCAGCCGGCCGCCGGACCCCAGGTGGAGGCCGCCTGTGCGCTGCGGGACGCGCCCGAAGTGGGCGAGCGGGTGGGGATCGCCTTCCAGGCGCAGGACGTGGTGGTGCTGGACGCCTCCGCTCCGGCGGGCTGACCACCGGGGCGGATCCGGTGGGGCGCCGGGGCGGTGGGCCGTCAACAAGTGCCCCACGGCCGGCAGCCGCGCCGGCCGCGGGAGGCGCGCCTCAGCGGGCCGCGACCTGCGTGGGCAGCTCGCCGGCCGCCGGCGTCCCGGCCGCCGGCGTCCCGGCCTCCGGCGCGCCGGGCTCCGGCTCCGGCTCGCCGAACCAGGCGACCGCGACGGCGCCGGCCACCGCCACCACGAAGCCGAGCGCGGCGACCCAGGCGAAGCCCGGACGGGACGCGTCCCCCAGCCACAACACCCCGAGAATGCCGGGAATCACCGTCTCGCCCACCACCAGCGCCGCCGTCGCGCCGTTCACCGAACCGATCTGGAGGGCGACGGTGTGCAGGTACATGCCCCCGATGCCGGCCACCAGAATCGCGTACAGAGCGGGGTCGCCGAGCAGCGACGGCAGGTGGAAGGGGTCCACCCCGTTCAGCACCCGTACGCCGACGCCGAGCGCACCGAACCCCAGACCGGACAGCAGACCCGCCAGGATCGCGGCCCGCCCCCCGAGCAGCCGCACGATCAGGATGCCGCCGCCGATCAGCACGACGGAGGCGACCAGCAGCCACCAGTGGGTGGCGATGGGGGTGTGGCCGCTGCCCTCCGGCCCTGCGGCCGTGGCCAGCAGCACCAGCGCCGAACAGACCACCGCGATGGAGGACCACTCGGCCCGGCTGAGCCGGATGCCGAGGAGCTTGATGCTCAGCACGGCCGTGATCACGAGATTGGCGCTGATCACGGTCTGGGACAGGAACAGCGGCAGCAGCCGGGCAGCCAGCGCGCCCAGCCCGAACCCGACGAAGTCCAGCACCGTGCCCACCATGAACTCCCAGGTCACGGCCGCCTTCGCGGTCGATGACAGGCTGGGCCCGCCATGCTGGGTGACCCCGGTGGTGGACGATGCGGCCGCCTCCCGGCGAGCGGATTTGCGGGAGCCCACCGCCTGGAGGACCGATCCCGTGCCGTAGCAGGCCGACGCCGCCACGGCCGTCAGAAGGCCGATGATCACCAAGAGCTCCGTTCGCCCGCTGTCCGCATTACTCGTTCATTGCCTTCCTGGCAGACGTGCATTTGAGGACGGGAGTTGCCTCCGCCGGCAAATACACCGGTGCGCAGCCGTGCGGGGCCTTCGACGCCGGGAAGCCCACGGGCGACGGACGGGTCAGGAAGCCGCCTGCGCGCGCATACGGGCCAGCGCCTCCGGGGCTTCGTCCACCGAGTCGACCAGGGCGATCCGGGACGCCATGGGCCGGTCCGCGGCCAGCGCCTGGAGCAGCGGCCAGGCGGGGAGCTGCTCCGTCCAGTGCGCGCGGTTGACCAGCACCATCGGCGTCGGCTCGCCCCGCGACTGGTAGTAGTTCGGCGTCGCGTTGTCGAAGATCTCCTGTACGGTCCCGGCCGCGCCCGGCAGGAACACGACACCGGCGTTGGAGCGCGCCAACAGCCCGTCCTCGCGCACCGCGTTGACGAAGTACTTGGCTATGTGGGACGCGAAGGCGTTCGGCGGCTCATGCCCGTAGAACCAGGTGGGAATGCCGGCCGAGACGCCGCCGCCGGGCCGGCTGTGGCGTATTTCGAAGGCGGCCCGGGCCCAGTCCGTGACGGACGGGGTGAAGTGCGGAGTCTTGGCGAGCAGCTCCAGCGACCGGTCGAGCATCTCGTCCTCGAAGGGCGCGGCATACGCCCCGAGGTTCGCCGCCTCCATCGCGCCGGGCCCGCCGCCGGTCGCCACGGTCAGCCCATCCCGGGTGAGCCGGCGCCCGAGCCGGGCCGCGCCCGCGTACGCCGCCGAACCGCGCTCCAGGGCATGGCCCCCCATGATGCCCACCACCTGGGCACCGGCGAGGTGTTCGTCCAGGGCATCGGACACCGCGTCGTCGTGGATGCTGCGCAGCATCGAGGCGAAGATGTCGCCGTCCGACTTGGTCTCCTGGTACCACCGGTAGGTCCGGGCGTCCGGAGTGACGTCGAAGCCGCCGTCGGCCAGCCCCTCGAAAAGCTCATCCGGACCGTACAGCCCACCCCGGTACGGATCGAACGGCAGCCCCGGCACAGGCGGGAAGACCAGCGCACCACCGGCACGCACCTTGGCGGCGGCATCCGGCTCCATGGCACAGCCGAGAAACACGGACTCCGTGGTGTCCGCACTGAGCAGCGCGAACGTACGGTCCGTCAGGTCGACCGACTGGACACGATGCCCGGCGAGACTCCCCGAGGCGACGACCCGGTCGAACTCCTCCAGGGACTCGATCTCCCGGTCGTCGTGATCGGCATGGGCACGGGTGCGGCGGGACGCCGGCGAGGGTGAATTCGACTGCACGTCCGTCATGTTAGGGCCGGGGTGCGGCCGCCCAGGGGGCGAGGGGCCTGTGTGGTGCCGTACCGCCCGGCACTCGTCCTTGGTCACGCGGTACTCGCTGCGCGGCTGCCCGTTCCGTTGCCGCCACGGTCTTGCTCGGCTGAGCAAATCTCGCTACCTTCTTGCTCATGCAAGCAAAAAACAGCACGGCCAAGCAAAAAGCGGCACGCGGGGACGGGCCCTCCTTCACGGAGACGGGACGCCGCGCACAGATCGTCGCTGCGGCGATCGAGGTCATCGCCGAAACCGGGTACCACCGGGCCTCCTTCGTGAAGATCGCGAAGCGCGCCGGGCTGAGCAGCACGGGGATGATCTCGTACCACTTCGACGGGCGGGACGACCTGATGCGCGAGGTCGTCACCGAGGTGATGCGGCTCGCGGAGGGCTACCTCCGCCCCCGTATCGAGGCCCACGAGAGCTACGCGACCCGGCTGCGCGCCTCCATCGAGGGCAACCTCGACCTGTTCGCCGCATACCCGAAGCACCTCGCGGCGATCGTCGAGATCCTCGCCAATCTCCGCGGCGGCGACCCCGGCATGGTCGCCTTCCTCGACACGACGGAGGCCAACCTCGCCGTCCAGGTGGAACAGCTCCGCACGGCACAACGGACCGGTGAGTTCCGCGACTTCGACCCCTGGGTGATGATGCGGGCAATCCGCGCCGCCATCGACGACGTGGTGCGCCGCGCCACCCACGATCCGGGTCTCGATGTACGGGCCGCCGGCCGGGAGCTGGCGGACCTGTTCGACCACGCCACCAGAAGCACGTCATGACCACGGACACGGGGGAACACACCATGGCCACGCCACGCGCACCGCAGACCGACACCGACGGGCCCGCCGCGGCGCCCGTCCCGGGCCGCACCGCGGCGCTGCGCCGGCGGCTCGCCGCGCAGCTGCTCTTCGAACTCGTCCTCCCGCTCGGCTCCTACTACGGGCTGCGCGCGGCCGGCGCCGGCCAGTGGCTCTCGATGGTCGCCGGCGGTGTGCTGCTGCTGCCGTGGATCGGCTACGGCATCGTGCGCCGGCGCCGCGTGGAGGCGATGGCGGTGTTCACGCTGAGCCTGGTGGTGGCCGGCACCCTGCTGTCCCTGATCAGCGGCAGCCCGCGGGTGCTGATGATCCGCGACAGCTGGCTGACTGCCGCGATCGGACTCTGGGTGCTCGGCACTCTGCTCACCCGGCGCCCGTTCATCATGTCGGCCTCGCTCGGCATCGTCATCGCCAAGGTCGGTGAGGCCGGACTGGCCCAGTGGGAAGCGCGGTGGGACACGGAGCCGACGTTCCGTCACCACCTGCGGCTGGTCACGGCGGTGTGGGGCGCGGTCTTCCTGCTCGACGCGGTGCTGCGGGTGGTGCTGGCGTACACGATCCCGGTGGACGCCTTCCCGCTCACCAGCACCGTGCTCTGGCTGGCGCTGCTCGGCGGGCTGCTCACCTGGCACAACTGGTACCTCACCCGGCACGGCATGAAGCTGTAGGGGGAGCCGTGGACACCGACGTCGAGGTGCTGATCGCGGGGGCCGGCCCGACCGGCCTGCTGCTCGCCAACGAGCTGGGCCTGGCCGGGGTGCGGACGGCCGTCGTGGAGCGGCGCGTCAGCGCTCGTGGCCACGGCGGAGGGGTGGGCCGACCGCCACGTCTGCTGGGCCGGCCCGGGCGACGACACCGACGGCCTGCGCGCCGCCCTCGCCCGCTGGTTCGGTGCGCCCCGGAGCCGCCCGCCCCGGGTGCCCGACGGTGGCGCGCCCGGCCGGCCGTGCTGACGGGGACCCGCGCCTTCAGCGGGACGGACCGCCTGGGCCCCGCGTCCTCAACGCACCAGCGGAAGCGTGGCCATCTCCGCGACGGTCCAGGTCAGGGGGGCCAGGACGAGGACCAGTGACAGGAAGCGGAGGGCCGCGGCGCGGTGGAGGACCGAGGCGGAGGCGCCCAGGCGGCGGAGGGCGGCTGTGGTGTGGGCACGGGCCGAGCGGGACTCCACCGCGGCGGTGAGGGCGCTGGCGGTGACACAGGCGAGGACGACCGCCGCGCCGACCGCGGTGAGCGGGCCGAACGGGCTGGCGGGGGAGGCCTCGTAGACCTTCGCGGCGGCGTACGCGGCGGAGGCGACCGCGCACAGCACCCCGAGGGGGCGGCCGAGGCGATGCGACTCCTCCTGGAGTACGCGGCCGGACAGCAGACGCAGTGCGCCGGGGCGGCCGGCACAGAGCAGCCGCCCGCACAGATGCACCAGCCCGGGACCGGCCAGCACGAGACCGAAGGCCGACAGCGCCCAGCCGGCCAGCACGCCGGGCGGGCTGCCGACCAGCCGGCCGGGCAGTGGCAGCAGGCCGCCGGGGGCGTGGGCGCCGCGGCTGGTGTACGCCTCGATCGCCAGGCCGGCCGCGGCCAGCGCGATGCCCCAGGGGAGGCCGGAGGGCGGGGCGGTCCTGGGGCGGCTGTCGCGCTCGGGCGCGCCGGCCTCGTCACGGGGGCGCAGGGCAACGGCGGTTGCGGCCGCGGCGGTCAGCGGCACGGTCGCCAGCAGCAGCAGGGCGCCGACGAGCGGCACCGGGTGGCCGGTACCGAGCAGATCGGAGTCCAGACCGAGGGAGGACGGGCGGCCGAGCTGCCCCGGGCCGAGGTCGCCGCGCAGCCGGAGGAAGGCCAGCAGGGCCAGCGCGACGCCGAGGAAGCAGGTCAGCGCGGTGGAGGCGGTGGCGAGCAGGGTGAGCCGGAGCGGGCCCAGGCCGGCGGCGGTCATCCCGCGCTGGAGGCGGGCGGCCGGGTCCGTACGCGCCGTGGACACCGCGAACTGGGCGGTGGCGGCGAGCGGGGCCGCGCACCACAGCAGGCGCACCAGCGACTCGTCGGCCGCGGACGGATGACCGGCGGCATGGCCGAGGGTGGACAGCAGAAGGAAGCCGGTGCCGGCCGCCGCGGCGGTGACGGAGAGGCGGCGCAGCAGGACGAGGGGGCGCGAGCCGCGGGCTAGACGGAGAGCGAGCACTCTGCCCTGCTTTCCTCATCGGAGGCGCCGTCGGTGGCGGGCGCACCGCTCGACTGGTGGCCGTCGAGGAGCGCGAGGGACCGGTCGGCGAGCGTGGCGGCATCGGGGTCATGGGTCGCCAGGACCACGGTGATCTGGTGCGAGCGCGCCGCGGTGGTGAGGGTGCGCAGCACCTGGGTGCCGTCGGCGCGGTGCAGCGGGGCGGTCGGCTCGTCGGCGAACAGCACCTGGGGCGTGGTGGCGAGCGCGCGGGCGATGGCGATGCGCTGGCGCTGGGACTGGTCGAGCTGCGCGGGGCGGCGGTTCGCGCACATGCCGACGTCGAGGCGGTCCAGCCATTCCAGGGCGGTGTGCTTGGCGGGGCGGGTGCCGGTGCCGCGGAGCAGGAGGGGGAGGGCGGCGTTCTCCCAGGCGGTGAGTTCGGCGACGAGGTGCGGTTCGGTGTCGATCCAGCCGAACCGGTCCAGCCGCAGCCGTTCGCGGCTGGGGGAGGAGAGGGTGTGCACGGGGGAGCTGTTGAACCACACCTCGCCCTCGGCCGGGACGAGTTGACCGGAGAGACATTTCAGCAGAGTGGTCTTGCCACTGCCGCGCGGGCCGGTGACGGCGAGGATCTCGCCTTCGGGGACGCCGACGGAGACTCCGGTGAGGGCGGAGGTGCCGCCGTACGCGTGGTGCAGGCCGCGGGCCCAGAGAACGTCGTTGTCAGGCGGGGCCACCATCTGCGCACCTCTTGTTGTAGGCGTCGAATCGTTCCCCCGACCGGGTGAACGACCATGGAGGGTATCGGTCACAAGCACGGTAAGGATTGGTGACCCCCGGTATTCGCCGCTTGGCAGCACAACGGCCCAGATTCACTCGTATGGCTTGAAGTGAGTGAATCCGGGCCGCTGGATATTCAATTGTGTACGAGTGGACCGGTAGGTGCCGTGAGGGTCAGAGCTTGGTCCAGGCCTCGGTGAGGACCGTGCGCAGAATCTGCTCGATCTCGTCGAAGACCGACTGGTCGGCGATCAGCGGCGGGGCGAGCTGGATGACCGGGTCGCCACGGTCGTCGGCGCGGCAGTAAAGACCGTTGTCGTACAGCGCCTTGGAGAGGAAGCCGTACAGGACGCGCTCGGTCTCCTCGTCGTTGAAGGACTCCTTGGTGGCCTTGTCCTTGACGAGTTCGATGCCGTAGAAGAAGCCGTTGCCGCGGACGTCGCCGACGATCGGCAGGTCGTGCAGCTTCTCCAGGGTGTTCAGGAAGTTGGCCTCGTTGTCGAGGACGTGCTGGTTGAGGCCCTCGCGCTCGAAGATGTCGAGGTTGGCGACACCGACGGCCGCGGAGACCGGGTGGCCGCCGAAGGTGTAGCCGTGCAGGAAGGTGTTGTCGCCCTTGTAGAACGGCTCGGCCAGGCGGTCGGAGATGATGCACGCGCCGATCGGGGAGTAGCCCGAGGTCATGCCCTTGGCGCAGGTGATCATGTCCGGGATGTAGCCGAACTTGTCACAGGCGAACGTCGTACCCAGGCGGCCGAAGGCGCAGATGACCTCGTCGGAGACGAGCAGCACGTCGTACTGGTCGCAGATCTCGCGGACCCGCTGGAAGTAGCCGGGCGGCGGCGGGAAGCAGCCGCCGGCGTTCTGCACCGGCTCCAGGAAGACCGCGGCGACCGTCTCCGGGCCCTCGAAGAGGATCTGCTGCTCGATCTGGTCGGCGGCCCAGCGGCCGAACGCCTCGGGGTCGTCGCCGTGGATCGGGGCGCGGTAGATGTTGGTGTTCGGGACCTTGTGCGCGCCGGGGACCAGCGGCTCGAAGGGGGCCTTCAGACCGGGCAGACCGGTGATGGACAGGGCGCCCTGCGGGGTGCCGTGGTAGGCCACCGCGCGGGATATCACCTTGTGCTTCATCGGCTTGCCGACGAGCTTGAAGTACTGCTTGGCCAGCTTCCAGGCGGTCTCGACTGCCTCGCCGCCACCGGTGGTGAAGAAGACCTTGTTGAGGTCACCGGGGGCCTCGTTCGCCAGCCGCTCGGCCAGCTCCACCGCCTTGGGGTGGGCGTAGGACCACACGGGGAAGAAGGCCAGCTCCTGCGCCTGCTTGAAGGCGGTCTCGGCGAGCTCCACCCGGCCGTGGCCGGCGTTGACCACGAAGAGGCCGGCGAGCCCGTCGATGTAGCGCTTGCCCTTGTCGTCGTAGATGTTGGTGCCCTCGCCGCGCACGATCGTGGGCACGGGGGCATTCTCGTACGACGACATGCGGGTGAAGTGCATCCACAGGTGGTCGTATGCCGTCTTGGAGAGGTCGCCGCTCATTGCTATCTCGTTCCCCAGGTGTAGGTCTGCTTCCGGAGCTTGAGGTACACGAAGCTCTCGGTGGATCGGACGCCGGGAAGCGTGCGGATCCGCTTGTTGATCATTTCCAGGAGGTGGTCGTCGTCCTCGCAGACGATCTCGATGAGGAGATCGAAGGAGCCTGCCGTCATGACGACGTACTCGACCTCTTCCATGACCGTCAGGGCGTCGGCCACGGGGTCCAGGTCACCTTCGACGTTGATGCCGACCATTGCCTGCCGACGGAAACCGACCGTGAGGGGGTCGGTGACCGCGACGATCTGCATCACGCCTTGGTCGAGCAGTTTCTGTACGCGCTGGCGTACCGCCGCTTCGGACAGGCCGACGGCCTTGCCGATCGCGGCGTACGGACGGCGCCCGTCCTCCTGGAGCTGCTCGATGATCGCCAGGGAGACGGAGTCGATCGTCGGGGTTCCGGTTCTGTCATGACTGTTTCGAGAGGCCGCCACGCCGTTCACTGTGCACGAGCCTCGTCTGTCTTGCAACCCCAAAGCGATGAAATTAGTCGTCTAGCGATCAGAATTTCACTGATTCCGTTGTTCCTGGGTGGCGGGTGTGTTGAAAACGTGGGTTCCATGGCTAGGGTGGATGTCCAAACCACCAGACTTCTGACTGAAGGGGGCGCACAGTGACCACCGCACTGCGTCGTCTGCGCAACTACATCGACGGGGAGTTCCGGGACGCCGCCGACGGGCGGACCACGGAGGTGGTCAACCCCGCCACGGGTGAGGCGTACGCCACCGCCCCGCTCTCGGCCGCCGCCGACGTGGACGCGGCGATGGCCGCAGCCGAGGCCGCCTTCCCCGCCTGGCGCGACCTGATCCCGGCCGAGCGCCAGAAGGTCCTGCTGAAGATCGCCGACCGCTTCGAGGAGCGGGCGGAGGAGCTGATCGCCGCCGAGTCGGAGAACTGCGGCAAGCCGGTCGCGCTCGTACGCTCCGAGGAAATCCCGCCGATGGTGGACCAGATCCGCTTCTTCGCGGGTGCCGCCCGGATGCTCGAAGGCCGCTCGGCCGGCGAGTACATGGACGGCTTCACCTCCATCATCCGCCGCGAGCCGGTCGGCGTTTGCGCCCAGGTCGCGCCGTGGAACTACCCGATGATGATGGCCGTGTGGAAGTTCGCCCCGGCGCTGGCCGCGGGCAACACCGTCGTCATCAAGCCGTCCGACACCACCCCGGCCTCCACGGTGCTGATCGCCGACATCATCGGCAGCGTGCTGGACGAACTGGGCCACTCCCGCGGCGTGTTCAACGTCATCTGCGGTGACCGCGAGACCGGCCGGCTGATGGTCGAGCACAAGGTCCCGGCGATGGCCTCGATCACCGGCTCGGTGCGCGCCGGTATGCAGGTCGCCGAGTCCGCCTCCAAGGACCTCAAGCGGGTCCACCTGGAGCTGGGCGGCAAGGCCCCGGTCGTCGTCTTCGAGGACACCGACATCCCCAAGGCCGTCGAGGACATCTCCGTCGCCGGCTACTTCAACGCCGGCCAGGACTGTACGGCCGCCACCCGCGTGCTCGTCCACGAGTCCATCCACGACGAGTTCGTCGCCGCGCTGGCCAAGGCCGCCTCGGAGACCAAGACCGGCGCGGTCGACGACGAGGACGTGCTCTACGGCCCGCTGAACAACGCCAACCAGCTCAAGCAGGTCAAGGGCTTCATCGAGCGGCTGCCCGCACACGCCAAGATCGAGGCGGGCGGCGAGCAGGTCGGCGAGAAGGGCTACTTCTTCGCCCCGACCGTCGTCTCCGGCCTCAAGCAGGACGACGAGATCGTCCAGCACGAGGTCTTCGGCCCGGTCATCACCGTCCAGTCCTTCAGCGACGAGAAGCAGGCCGTGGAGTGGGCCAACGGCGTCGAGTACGCCCTGGCGTCCTCGGTGTGGACCAAGGACCACGCCCGCGCCATGCGGATGTCCCGGAGCCTCGACTTCGGCTGTGTGTGGATCAACACCCACATCCCGCTGGTCGCCGAGATGCCGCACGGCGGATTCAAGAAGTCCGGTTACGGCAAGGACCTGTCGGCCTACGGCTTCGACGACTACACCCGGATCAAGCACGTGATGACCTCGCTGGACGGCTGAGCCGGGGAAACCCTTCCCGTCGGGCGCCACGGAACGCTCGACACACCGTCGCGGGCGGAGGCCCGGCAACTGACGCTCTGTCGCTTGCCGCCTCCGCCCGCAGCACGTGAGAGTGCTCGCCATGGCAGATCTTTCGCGGCGGGCGCTGCTCCGGGGCACGGTCGGACTGGGTGTGACGGGGGCGCTGGCCGCCATGACCGGATGCGGGGTGCCGCCGGCCTACGTCGAGGCGGCGGACCGCGGCGGCCCGGACCGGTCGGCACGGGACCGCAGGCTCGTCTTCGCCAACTGGCCGCTCTACATCGACGTGGACGACCACCACACACAGCGCCGCCCCACCCTGGACGCCTTCGAGCGGCGCACCGGGATCTCCGTCACGTACACCGAGGAGATCAACGACAACGACGAGTTCTTCGGCAAGATCAGCCCGGCGCTGATGAATCACCAGAGCACCGGCCGCGATCTCATCGTCATGAGCGACTGGATGTGCGCCCGGTTCGTCCGGCTGGGCTGGGTCCAGGAAATGGACCGCGCCGCCCAGCCGCACGTCGCCCGGCATCTCGATCCGCTGCTGCGCAACCCGCACTTCGACCCCGGCCGCACGCACTCGGTGCCCTGGCAGTCCGGGATCACCGGCATCGCCTACAACCGCAAGAAGCTCGGCCGGGAGATCAAGCACACCGCCGACCTGTGGAAGGACGATCTGCGCGGCCGGGTCACCCTGCTCTCCGGGCTCGATGAATCATTCGCCCTGCTCATGCAGGGCGACGGGGTGGACGTCACCCGCTGGACGGCCGACGACTTCCACCGGATGACCGACCGGATCCGCCGCCTGGTGAGCAAGGGACACATCCGGCGGTTCACCGGCAACGACTACATCAAGGACCTGGACTCCGGGGATGTGCTCGCCGCGCAGGCTTACTCGGGCGATGTGATCCAGCTCCAGGCGGACAACCCGGACATCGAGTTCGTGGTGCCGGAGGAAGGCGCGGAGCTCTGGGCCGAGAGTCTGCTGATCCCGAACCTCGCGGAGCACAAGCGCAACTCCGAGCGGCTGATCGACTACTACTACCGCCCGGAGGTGGCCGCGGACCTGGCCGCCTGGGTCAACTATGTCTGCCCCGTACCGGCCGCGCGCGACATCCTCGCCTCCTCCAAGGACAAGGAACGCGCCGCGCTCGCCGAGGACCCGCTGATCTTCCCCGACGACGCGATGCGCAAGCGGCTGGTCATCGCCCGCGACATCACGTCGAAGGAGCGGACCGAGTTCGCCAAGGAGTGGAACGGGATCGTGGGGTTGTGAGTCCCGGCTGGTGAGTCCCTGCTGGCTGTGCGGGCCATGTGGGGGTCTCTGGCGTGCGGTGTTCTGTGCCCGTGCGGTGTTCTGTGCCGTGTGTGGCTCTGTGCCCGTGCGGTGCTCTGTGCCGTGTCGGTTGTTCGCTGCCGTGGGGCGCCTCCTTATATTCCGGCAACGATTACGGAGAGTAGTTGGTTCCCGGCGTTACGTGATGCCCCTGGCGTTGGGTGATGCGGTGCGTGACGGCGTGAGAGGGCGTGAGGGTCAGTGCCATGACGCTGTGTATGCGTCGATCTCGGCCGCGAGGCGGGTCTTGGCCGGGGTGTCCATGAAGGAGGCGTCGACGGCGTTCTTGGCGAGGGTGGCCAGGCCGGTGGTGTCCAGGCCCAGGAGGCGGGCGGCGACGGCGTATTCGGTGTTGAGGTCGGTGCCGAACATCGGGGGGTCGTCGCTGTTGATGGTGACCAGCACGCCCGCGTCGACCATCTCCTTGAGGGGGTGCTCCTCCAGGGTGCGTACCGCGCGGGTGGCGATGTTGGAGGTGGGGCAGACCTCCAGCGGGATGTGGTGTTCGGCGAGGTGGGCCAGCAGCCGGGGGTCCTGGGTGGCGCTGGTGCCGTGGCCGATGCGCTCGGCGCCCAGCTCGTTGAGGGCGTCCCAGATCGTGCCGGGGCCGGTGGTCTCCCCGGCGTGCGGTACGGAGTGCAGGCCGGCCGCGCGGGCGCGGTCGAAGTACGGCTTGAACTGCGGGCGCGGCACCCCGATCTCCGGGCCGCCGAGACCGAACGAGACCAGGCCCTCGGGCTGAAGATCACAGGCGATCCTGGCGGTCTCCTCCGCGGCCTCCAGGCCCGCCTCACCGGGGATGTCGAAGCACCAGCGCAGCACCACGCCCAGCTCCGACTCGGCCGCCTTCCGGGCGTCCTCGATGGCCTCGACGAACGCGGCGTCGGGGATGCCGCGGTGGGTCGAGCTGAACGGGGTGAGGGTCAGCTCGGCGTAGCGGATCTGCTGGCGCGCCATGTCGCGGGCGACCTCGTACGTCAGCAGCCGGACGTCCTCGGCGTCGCGGATCAGGTCCACGACGGAGAGATAGACCTCGATGAAGTGCGCGAAGTCGCGGAAGGTGAAGTAGTCGACCAGCGCTTCGGGGTCGGTGGGGACGGCGGAGTCGGGGTGCCGCGCCGCCAGCTCGGAGACGATGCGCGGGGAGGCCGATCCGACGTGGTGGACGTGCAGCTCCGCCTTGGGCAGGCCCGCGATGAAGGCATCGAGATCGGACAACGGTTCCTCCTGGTCAAAGGGCGCGCGGGGGTGCGCGGATCGGCCTGGCCATGCTAAGCGGGACGGGGCCGGCCGGGGGCGGGGTCCCCGGACATCGTCCGCACCCGGCCGGGCGTATGCGGACCTCGCCCGCACCCGGCAGCCCGCACGGTCTGTCCTACGCCCCCGCACCCGGCCGGCCGGCAGGTCCGTCCTAAGCCCCCGCGCCGGCCGCTTCCCGCAGTCGCTGGCGGGCCGCCATCAGCGCGAAGCCCAGCAGGTTCAGACCCCACCAACGCGCCGGGTCCGCGGCCCGCTCGTCGTCGGCGGCGAGGCCGATGCCCCATATCCGGTCCACGGGGCTGGCCTCGACCAGCACCCGGGAGTTGGTGCCGAGCAGATACTCCCGCAGGGCGGTGTCCTGGCCGAACTTGTGGACGCTGCCCTCGGTGACCAGGCCGAAGCGGTGCCACTGCCAGGTCTCCTCGTCGAAGCCGCGGACCGTGCGCCCGGCGTCCTTGGCCTGCTTGGGGTGGCGCGCGGCGAGCACCCGCCGCTCCGCCTCCGCGTCGCCGAACAGCCGGGCCTTGCCGGCCATCATCCAGTGCTCCGCGGTGGCGTAGCGGACGCCCTCGACGGTGAAGGGGGCGGGCCACCACTGGCTGAAGCAGCTCACGCCCAGGCTGCCGTCGCGCCGGGGGCTGTGGCCCCAGAAATGGACGTATTTGAGACGCTTGCCGGTGGCGGTCTGCCGGCGCAGCTCCTCGACCGAGCGGGGCCCGTCCGCGACCGGCCCGGCCGCGTCCCCCGTGGTGATCCCCGTGCTGTCGTGCATCATGCCGGGATTCTGTCAGCGGGCACTGACAACGTGTCGGGGTCCCCGAGGGTGAAATCGCAGAATCCGTCGCGTAACCAAAAGGCAACAACGGAATCCCTTGTTGAGGCCGCTCTCCTCTGTCAAGATCGGCCATCGATTCCGGAAATAGCTACGCCAGACAATGCCGCTGAGCGGCTCCGGCGCCCGGCGGAGGAGAGCACCATGGATCACCGATTCGATGTCACCGAGCGGTTCGCCGAGGGCGCGCAATTCATCGCGGGCAGTCTCCGCGCCGGCAGTTCCGGCCGCACCCAGGACGTCGTGGACCCGGCGACCGGCGAGACGGTGTACTCCTACGAGCTCGCGGGGACGGCGGATGTCGACGCGGCCGTGGACGCCGCCCGGCAGGCGTTCCCGGAGTGGGGCGGCGCCACACCGGGGGAGCGCTCCGACACCCTGCACCGCTTCGCCGCCGCGCTCACCGAGGACGCCGCCGATCTCGCCTACGCGGAATCGCTGAACTGCGGAAAGCCGATCAAGCTCAGCAACGAGTTCGACGTACCGGGCTCGATCGACAACGCGGCCTTCTTCGCGGGCGCCGCCCGTCATCTGGAGGGCAAGGCGGCCGGCGAATACAGCGCCGACCACACCTCCGTCATCCGCCGCGAACCGATCGGCGTGGTCGGCTCCATCGCCCCCTGGAACTACCCGCTCCAGATGGCCGCCTGGAAGGTGCTGCCGGCCATCGCCGCGGGCAACACCATCGTGCTGAAGCCGGCCGAGATCACCCCGTTCACCTCGCTGCTGTTCGCCCAGGCCGCCCAGCGCGCCGGGCTGCCCGACGGGGTGCTCAACATCGTCTCCGGGGCGGGCCGGGACGCCGGTGAGCGCCTCGTCGGCCACCCCTCCGTCGCGATGACCTCGTTCACCGGCTCGACCGCCGTCGGCAAGCGCGTCGCGGAGATCGCCACCGGCACGGTCAAGCGGCTGCACCTCGAACTCGGCGGCAAGGCCCCCATCGTCGTCTTCGACGACGCCGATCTGGAGGCCGCCGTCCATGGAGCGGTCGCCGGATCGCTGATCAACACCGGCCAGGACTGCACCGCCGCCACCCGCGCCTACGTCCAGCGCCCGCTCTACGACGCCTTCGTCAGCGGCGTCGCCGACCTGATGGCGACCGTACGGCTCGGCGACCCCTTCGACCCGTCCACCGACCTGGGCCCGCTGATCTCGCACGCCCAGCGCGACCGGGTGGCCGGCTTCGTCGACCGGGCGCGCGGCTACGCCACGGTCGTCACCGGCGGCGAGGCCCCCGGTGGCGCGCTGGCCAAGGGCGCCTACTACCGGCCCACGCTGATCGCCGGGGCCGCGCAGGACAGCGAGATCGTGCAGTCCGAGATCTTCGGTCCGGTGCTGGTCGTGCTGCCCTTCGACAGCGACGACGAGGGCATCGCGCTGGCCAACGACACCCCCTACGGGCTGGCCGCCTCCGCCTGGAGCCGGGACGTCTACCGCACCGGCCGCGCCGCCCGCGAGATCAACGCGGGCTGCGTCTGGGTCAACGACCACATCCCGATCCTCAGCGAGATGCCGCACGGCGGCGCCAAGGCATCCGGCTACGGCAAGGACATGTCGGCCTACTCCTTCGAGGAGTACACCCAGGTCAAGCACGTCATGTACGACAACACCGCGGTCGCGCGCAAGGACTGGCACCGCACGATCTTCGGGGACCGCCCGTAAGGGCTGTCCGCCGCAGGGCACCACCCAGCACCACCGAGCCCCCCACTGGGCCCACCCCATGGGCCCACCCAGCGGCCAGCGCCGCGCGGCATCGTCACCACCGGCCGAGCGCCGGGCTCATCCCCTGAAAGGGCACTGCGCATGGAGCACCACGAGCAGCCCGAACCCCTGTCCCCGGCCGAACTCACCGCCATGCGCCATAGCCTGACCGACGGTCGGCTCGCCATGACCCGCCGCTCCCTGCTGCGCGCGAGCGGTGCCATGGCGGCCGCGATCGGCGGCCTCGGTGCCCTGTCGGCCTGCGGTATCCCGCCCGCGGGCCGTACGGACGCCGGCCGCTCCGAGGACCATTCCAGGGCGGAGAAGCGGATCAGCTTCTCCAACTGGACCGAGTACATGGACGTCACCGACGACGGCAAGCACCGGCCCACCCTGGAGCACTTCACCAAGCGCACCGGCATCGCGGTCAAATACACCGAGGACATCAACGACAACGACGAGTTCTTCGGCAAGATCCAGGCCCAGCTCGCGGCGGGCCAGGACACCGGCCGGGATCTGATCGTGCTCACCGACTGGATGTGCGCGCGGATGATCTCCCTCGGCTGGATCGAGTCGCTGGACCCGGCCAACCTGCCGCACGCCTACACCCATCTCTCGCCGCAGTTCCGCAATCCCGCCTGGGACCCGGGCCGCGCGCACTCCTACCCCTGGCAGGGCATCCCGGCGATCATCGCGTACAACAAGAAGGCCACCGGGGGCCGCAAGGTCGACTCGATCAGCCAGCTGCTGGAGGACCCGAAGCTCAAGGGCCGGGTCGGCTTCCTCTCCGAGATGCGCGACAGCGTCGGCCTGACCCTGCTGGACATGGGCAAGAAGCCCGAGGACGTCACCGCCGACGACTACGACGCGGCGATAGCCCGGCTCCAGAAGGGCGTGGACGCCAAGCAGATCCGCCGCTTCACCGGCAACGACTACACCACCGACCTGGACAAGGGCGACCTCGCCGCCTGTGTGGCCTGGGCGGGCGATGTCGTCCAGCTCCAGAACGACAACCCGGACATCGGCTTCGCCGTCCCCAAGGCCGGCTACATGACGTCCACCGACAACCTCATGGTGCCGAACAAGGCCCGCCACAAGCAGAACGCCGAACGGCTCATCGACTACTTCTACGAGCCGAAGGTGGCGGCGAAGATCGCGGCGTACATCAACTACGTCTGCCCCGTGGAAGGCGTACGCGAGGAACTCGCCAAGATCGACAAGAAGGCGGCCGCCAACCCGCTGATCATCCCGGACCAGGAGATGGCCGAGAAGTCCCACTCCTTCCGTGCTCTGTCCGCCAAGGAGAACAAGGCGTTCACTCAGAAGTTCTCCGACCTCACCGGCGCCTGATCCCCCACCCCGCAGGCCCGCCCGAGCCGTTTCGCCCTCCGACCCACGGGACGACCGACATGACCCACTCCGCGACCCCCCAGAGCAGCGGCGGCGACGTCCGCCTCCACGGGATCAGCAAGACCTACGGCTCCTTCACCGCCGTCCATCCGCTCGACCTGACCGTCCCCGCGGGCTCCTTCTTCGCGCTCCTGGGCGCCTCGGGCTGCGGCAAGACGACCACGCTCCGCATGATCGCCGGGCTGGAGGAGCCCACCACCGGCACCGTCGAGCTGTCCGGCCAGGACGTCACGGTCCTGCCGCCGTACAAGCGCCAGGTCAACACCGTCTTCCAGAACTACGCGCTCTTCCCGCACCTGGACATCTACGAGAACGTCGCCTTCGGTCTGCGCCGCCGGGGCGTCAAGTCCGTCAAGAAGCAGGTCGAGGAGATGCTCGACCTGGTCCAGCTCGGCCCGATGGCGCGCCGCAAGCCGCAGCAGCTCTCCGGCGGCCAGCAGCAGCGCGTCGCGGTCGCCCGCGCGCTGATCAACCACCCCCAGGTGCTGCTGCTCGACGAGCCGCTCGGCGCCCTCGACCTCAAGCTGCGCCGCCAGATGCAGCTGGAGCTCAAGCGCATCCAGACCGAGGTCGGCATCACCTTCGTCCATGTCACCCACGACCAGGAGGAGGCCATGACGATGGCCGACACCGTGGCCGTGATGAACGGCGGCCGGGTCGAACAGCTCGGTGCCCCCGCCGACCTCTACGAGAACCCCGCCACCACCTTCGTCGCCAACTTCCTGGGCACCTCCAACCTCATCGAGGCCGAGGTCGTCGAGGCCGGCGGCGACGAGCTGCTGCTCACGGCGGCCGACGCCAAGCTGCGGCTGCCCGCCGCCCGGTGCAGCGCCCCGGCCCGTACCGGCGGCAAGGTGCTGGCCGGTATACGGCCCGAAAAGGTCGCCCTCAAACACACCGATGACGCCGGCACCATCGCCGAAGGCCGCAACCGGGTGCCCGGCCGCATCAAGGACGCCAGCTTCATCGGCGTCTCCACCCAGTACGTCGTCGAGGTACCCGGCCTGGGCGAACTCGCCGTCTACGAGCAGAACGTCGAGCGCGACGGGCGCCTCGTCCCCGGCGCCGAGATCGTCCTGCACTGGAACCCGGCGCACACCTTCGGTCTGGACGCCGCACAGGACATCCAGGCCGGCGCGGACCTCGACGAGGAGGCCGCGTGACCACCACCGAGACGCCCGCACCACCGGACGGCCAGGCCGGGACGGCACCCCTGGAGGTGCGCAAAACTCCCGTCCGCAAACGGCTCGTCCCCTACTGGCTGCTGCTCCCCGGCATCCTGTGGCTGATCATCTTCTTCGCCGCCCCGCTCGTCTACCAGGCGTCGACGTCGGTCCAGACCGGCTCCCTCGAAGAGGGCTTCAAGGTCACCTGGCACTTCGCGACGTACTGGGACGCGCTCGGCGAATACTGGCCGCAATTCGTCCGCTCGGTGGCCTACGCCGCCACCGCCACCGCGCTCTGTCTGCTCCTGGGCTACCCGCTGGCCTATCTCATCGCCTTCAAGGCCGGCCGCTGGCGCAATATCGTGATGATCCTGGTCATCGCGCCGTTCTTCACCAGCTTCCTGATCCGTACGCTCGCCTGGAAGACGATCCTGGCCGACGGCGGACCGGTCGTCGGGCTGCTGAACTCGCTGCACGTCCTGGACGTCACCAGCTGGCTGGGCCTCACCGAGGGACAGCGGGTGCTGGCCACCCCGCTCGCGGTGGTCTGCGGACTGACCTACAACTTCCTGCCGTTCATGGTGCTGCCGCTCTACACCTCGCTGGAGCGCATCGACCCGCGCCTGCACGAGGCCGCCGGGGATCTCTACGCCCGCCCGGTCACCACCTTCCGCCGGGTCACTTTCCCGCTGTCGATGCCCGGTGTCGTCGCCGGCACCCTGCTCACCTTCATCCCGGCCGCCGGTGACTACATCAACGCCGAACTGCTGGGCTCCACCGACCAGAAGATGATCGGCAACGTCATCCAGTCGCAGTTCCTGCGGGTGCTGGACTATCCGACCGCCGCCGCCCTCTCCTTCATCCTCATGGCGGCCATCCTCGCCATGGTCACGATCTACATCCGCAAGTCGGGGACGGAGGATCTGGTCTGATGGCCGTCCACGGGACCACCGAAGCCACCGCGGTCCGCACCCCGAACCGGGGCCTGCGCTGGCTGCGCCGCAACATCGTCGCGATAGCGGGCCTGTGCACGCTGGGCTATCTGATCCTGCCCAACATCGTGGTGATGGTCTTCTCCTTCAACAAGCCCAACGGCCGCTTCAACTACCAGTGGCAGCGCTTCTCCACGGACGCCTGGCGCGATCCGTGCGGCGTCGCCGACCTGTGCGGCTCGCTGGGCCTGAGCCTTCAGCTGGCGCTGTGGGCCACCGTCGGCGCGACCGTCCTCGGCACCATGATCGCGTTCGCGCTGGCCCGCTACCGCTTCCGGGCCCGCTCCGGCGTCAACACCCTGATCTTCCTGCCGATGGCGATGCCCGAGGTCGTCATGGCCGCCTCGCTGGCGACCCTGTTCCTCAACATGGGCATCCAGTTCGGCTTCTGGACGATCCTCATCGCGCACATCATGTTCTGTCTGAGTTTCGTCGTCACCGCCGTCAAGGCCCGGGTGATGAGCATGGACCCGCGTCTGGAACAGGCCGCCCAGGACCTCTACGCCTCGCCGCTCCAGACCTTCCTGCGGGTGACGCTGCCGATCGCCGCCCCCGGCATCGCATCCGGCGCGCTGCTGTCCTTCGCCCTGTCCTTCGACGACTTCATCATCACCAACTTCAACGCCGGCTCCACCGTGACCTTCCCCATGTTCGTCTGGGGCTCGGCGCAGCGCGGCACGCCCGTTCAGATCAACGTCATCGGCACGGCGATGTTCCTGGTCGCCGTGGTGTGTGTAGTCGTCGGCCAGCTGGCCGGGGCCCGCAAGAGGAGCAAGAGGAGCTGAGAACCATGGCACGAGCTGCCATGACCCCGTCCGCCGCGCATGCGCTCGCGGACGCCGAACCCACCCCCTTCTGGCTGGCCGATCCGGACCGGCCGGCCGCCCGACCCGCCCTCGTCGGCGACGAGACCTGCGATCTGCTGGTCGTCGGCGGCGGCTACTCCGGCCTGTGGACCGCGCTGATCGCCAAGGAGCGCGACCCACAGCGCGATGTCGTCCTCGTCGAGGGCGCCGAGATCGGCTGGGCCGCCTCCGGACGCAACGGCGGATTCTGCGCCGCCTCCCTCACCCATGGCCTCGGCAACGGCCTGGCCCGCTGGCCCGGTGAACTCGCCACCCTCGAAGAGCTCGGCATCCGCAACCTCGACGCCATCGAGGAGGCGGTCGCCCGCTACGGCATCGACTGCGCCTTCGAGCGCACCGGCGAGATCGACATCGCCACCGAGCCCCACCAGGTCGCCGAACTCAAGGAGTTCGCCGAGGACGCCGCCGGGCTCGGCCTGGACCGGCACACCTTCCTCGACGAGGACGAGCTGCGCGCCCAGGTCGACTCGCCGACCTTCCGCGCCGGACTGTGGGACCGCGACGGCGTCGCCATGGTCAACCCGGCCCGGCTCGCCTGGGGCCTGAAGCAGGCCTGTCTCGGCCTCGGCGTCCGCATCTACGAGCGCACCCCCGCCACCGACCTCGCCTCCGACGGCATCGGCATGGCCGTCCGTACGCCCTACGGCCGGGTCTTCGCCCGCCATGTCGCGCTCGGCACCAACGCCTTCCCGTCACTGGTCAAGCGGGTCCGCCCGTACATCGTCCCGGTCTACGACCACGCCCTGATGACCGAGCCGCTCTCCGAGGAACAGCTCGCCGCCATCGGCTGGAAGAACCGCCAGGGCCTCTCGGACTCCAACAACCACTTCCACTACTTCCGCATCACCGCCGACAACCGCATCCTGTGGGGCGGCTACGACATCGTCTACCGCTACGGCGGCGGCGTCCGGGCCGAGTACGACCACCACCCCGCCACCTACGAGAAGCTCGCCCGGCACTTCTTCCGCTGCTTCCCGCAGCTGGAGGGGCTGCGCTTCACCCACACCTGGGGCGGCGCGATCGACACCTGCTCCCGCTTCTCCGCGTTCTTCGGCACCGCACACGCCGGCCGGGTCGCCTACGCCACCGGCTACACCGGCCTCGGCGTGGGGGCCACCCGCTTCGGCGCCGACGTGATGCTCGACCTGCTGTCCGGCGAGCGCACCGAGCGTACGCAGCTGGAGATGGTCCGCAGCAAGCCGCTGCCCTTCCCGCCCGAGCCGCTGCGCTGGGCCGGCATCGGGATCACCCAGTGGTCGATGACCCAGGCCGACTCCCGTGGCGGCCGCCGCAATCTGTGGCTGAAGGCCATGGACAAGGTGGGCCTGGGCTTCGACAGCTGACACACGGCGCAGGGGGCGGGCGGCGGGCGGCGTCCGCCCCCTCCGCGTTCCTCAGCGCCCGGCGCCCGCCCCCGCCCACCGGTCGCACACCGCACACCACACCGCGAGCAGCACCCCGGCCAGACACCAGCTGCCGAGCACGTCCAACGGCCAGTGATAGCCGCGACGCACCAGACCGAGTCCGACGGCCACGTCGATCAGCGCCACCACGGCCACGACCGCGGGCGCGAACAGCCGGACGGCCGGGCGGCCCGCCTGATGTCCCCGTACCCCGCGGATCACCAACAGCGCGGCCACCCCGTACGCCACCGCCGCCGTGGCGCCATGGCCCGACGGATAGAAGCCGTCGGGCGCCCCGCCCGCCATCTCCGGCGGTCCCGGCCGGGCGAGCCACAGTTTGAGCGGGACGACCAGCGCGGGCACCACGGCGAGCGCGAGGCCGGCGGCGAGCGGCGGCAGCCACCACCGCACGCGGGCCCCCTCGTTGGGCGCCTCCTGGCTTCTGTTGCGCCACCCCTGCCATCCCGCCCACACCATGACCACACACAACACCGGTAGTGCCACTGCCGTGTTGCCGAGATCGGCGCAGAACTCGGCGGGCCCGGCGGGGAGATGACCATTGGCCAGCGCGCGTCCGAGCCGTTCGTCGAGGGCGCGCAGCGGGCCGTGTGTGGCCACCTGCCAGGTGACCACGGCGAAGAGCAGCGCACTGACGGCGCCGGTCCACCACGGGGAGCGGCGCCGGGAGCCGTCGCCGGACGGGCCCGGGGAACACGGTGCGTCAGCAGAGTCCGGAAAACCCGCAGAACCCGGAGAACCCGGGAAACTCGGAAAAGGGGTCGGCCGCCTCGGAACAGGGGGGGTGGTTCCGAGGCGGCCGTGTGGACCGGTGTCCCGCGCGCCCCGGGGGGTATGGGGCGGGCGGACATCCGATCGGTGAGGATTCCCGGAACCGGGGGTTCCGGTGTTGTGCGCGAGGGCACGGCCTGATCGGAGCCGGGGAAGCGCCGAACGGGCGTCGCCCGCAGTCCCCTGCGAGCGGGGTGTTTCTCTCATCTGCAGAAACCGTACGGCACGGCGAGCGCACCCGACAGGCGCATCACCCGGCCGCCATCGGCCCCGCACATCTTCTTCACGCCATGTCTCCAGCTACGCGCGTCCATGCGGAAATGAGCCCAGAAAAGAGGACAGAAGGGGGGCGGTCAGGGGGTGTTGAGGGCGCGCACCGGCCGCACGGCCGCCCACCCACCCGCCACCCACCGGTCCGCCCACCTGCCCGCACACCCGCCCACCGCCGCCCGCCCACCGGCCCGGAACGGGGCGCGGCCCGGGGCACGACCTGAGCCGTGCCCCGGGCCGCGCCGGGGTTCCTCCTGCGGGGTGCGCGCCCGCCGGCCGCTCAGAGCGCGGCGAAGGCGCCCTCGAGGATGTCCAGACCCTCGTTGAGCAGGTCCTCACCGATGACCAGCGGCGGCAGGAAGCGCAGCACATTGCCGTACGTGCCGGTCGTCAGCACCAGCAGGCCCTCCTGGTGGCAGGCCTTGGCGAGGGCGCCGGTGGCCTCCGGGTTCGGCTCCTTGGAACCGGACTTGACCAGCTCGATGGCGATCATCGCGCCGCGGCCGCGGACCTCGCCGATGATGTCGTACTTCTCCGCGATCGCGTGCAGACGGGCCGTCATGACCTCGCCGATCCGGCGGGCCTTGGCGTTCAGGTCCTGCTCGCGCATGGTCTCGATGGAGCCCAGCGCCGCGGCGCAGGCCACCGGGTTACCGCCGTAGGTGCCGCCCAGGCCGCCCGCGTGCGCCGCGTCCATGATCTCCGCACGCCCGGTCACGGCCGCCAGCGGCAGACCACCGGCGATGCCCTTGGCCGTCGTGATCAGGTCCGGCACGATGCCCTCGTCCTCGCACGCGAACCACTGGCCGGTGCGGCAGAAGCCGGACTGGATCTCGTCCGCGACGAAGACGATCCCGTTCTCCTTCGCGAAGTTCGCGATCGCCGGGAGGAAGCCCTTGGCCGGCTCGATGAAGCCGCCCTCGCCGAGCACCGGCTCGATGATGATCGCCGCGACGTTCTCCGCGCCGACCTGCTTGGTGATCTGCGAGATGGCCTGGTCGGCGGCCTCCTGCGCGCAGTTCTCCGGGCCGGTCAGCCAGCGGTAGGGGTAGGCCAGCGGGACGCGGTAGACCTCGGGCGCGAACGGGCCGAAGCCGTGCTTGTACGGCATGTTCTTGGCGGTCAGCGCCATCGTCAGGTTCGTCCGGCCGTGGTACCCGTGGTCGAACACGACCACGGCCTGCCGCTTGGTGTACGCACGCGCGATCTTGACCGCGTTCTCCACCGCCTCCGCACCGGAGTTGAACAGCGCCGACTTCTTCGCGTGATCACCCGGCGTCAGCTCGGCCAGCTGCTCACAGACCTCGATGTACGGCTCGTACGGCGCCACCATGGCACAGGTGTGGGTGAAGGCCGCGAGCTGCGCGGTGGCCCGGCGGACGACCGCCTCCGCGCTGTTGCCGACCGAGGTCACCGCGATGCCGGAGCCGAAGTCGATCAGGGAGTTGCCGTCCACGTCCTCCAGGACGCCACCGCCCGCGCGCTTGACGAAGACGGGCAGCACGGCGCCGACACCACCGGCCACCGTGGCCTGCTTACGGGCCCACAGCTCCTGCGACTTCGGGCCGGGGATCGCGGTGACGACGCGACGCTCCTGGGCGAGGGCGGGGCCTCCGGACAGTTCGGTCATGGCAGTCTCCTGGGGGTGGAACGGGACGTACACAGGTGTTGTTCTCGCAGGCTAGGGGCGGCGGGGCGGGTCTGGCATGTTCCGTTCGGGAGAAGTGCGCGTGTTGCGTTGTCCGCACCGGACATAGCGGCGCCCCACGGCCAGTAGATTGAACGCCGGCCCACCCGGCAACGGTGGCCACCAGCGCGGGCATGACAATGACAACGCGGCCGGCCGCCCCGGCCGCGACAGGCCACGGCTCAAGGGGGACAAGGGGCACCGGATGGACACCGAGGGCACGCACGACGCACAGCACACCGCTCCCCAACCGTCCGGCGGAGCGCACCGACCCGAACCCACCGTGCCGCACCCCGTGGCACCCCCCGCCGCACCGGCCGCGGCGCCGCACACCCCGCCACCACCCGCTGTTCCGCCCACCTTGCCGGCCATGCCCACCACCCCACCGGGCCCCGCGCCCGCCGGCGCCGCGGCCGAACCGCCGCTGCTGGGCTGGCTGCGCACCCCGCGCCCCGCCGCCGCCCCCGGGATCTGGACGTACGGCCACCGGCCCCGGCCGGCGGAGGAGCCCGACCGGGTCCCCGGACGGCAGCTGATCAGCGGGGCGGTGATCTCGTTCCTGTGCGGGTGGCTGTTGTGGTCGTTGCTGTGGAACGGCTACCTCGGGCCGTACTGGTCCTGGCCCATGGCAGTGCTTTTCCCCGACGCCTGGGTGCTGGGAGCGACGCCCGGTGACCGGCTCGCCAACGCCATTGCCTCCAACGTCTACTACGGCCTGTGGATCGTCGGCCTGGTGATCGTCTTCGGGCGTCTCGGCCGGTGGGCGGAGGTGGTCCGCCGGTACGTGCTCCCGGCTTTCCGCCGTAAGCGCGCCCCCGCCCCCAAGCCCGAGCCCGCCGCCGACCGGGCACTGTGGCCCGAGCTGCGTGCCCAGGGCGCCGCCGATGCCGCCGACAAGCTCGCGGCCGAGGCACGGACCGGGCGGATGAACGATGTGGACGTGGCCAGGATCGAGCGTGCCTGGCAGTCGGTGCGGGCCGGCAAGAACTCCGCCGCCTCCTTCACCGACACCGTGCTCCGGCACGGCGCGGCGGCCTGTGCGCATCCTTCGGGGCGGCGCGATCTGCCCCGCAGGGCCGCCCACCACGACCTGCTCGCCCACCAGGTCCGGATCGGCACCGCCGCCGAACACCCGCGGAACCCGTATCAGCACCGCGGCGCGGGCAGCGCGCTGTCGCCCGCCGTGCTGGGCACCTCGCTGCTGGCCGTGGGCCCCGCCGGAAGCGGCAAGACCACCCGCGTCGTCAAGCCGGTCGTTGAGTCGATGTGCCTCCAGGCGCTGGCCGGGCAGTGCGCGCTGATCGCCGTCGGCCCGGCGGGATCGGACCTCGGGCCGGACGACGCGTTCGATGTGGTGGTCAGGGTCGGCCGCTCCGACCCGGACTGCGACCTCGACCTGTACGGCGGCACCACCGACCCTGACGAGGCGTCCGGAATCCTCGCCGAGGCGCTGGTCGGTGACCTTGCCGAGCAGCTGCCCGGCGGTGACAGCCGGCGCGCCGCGACGGCGCTGTCCCAGCTGCTCGGCCCCTTCCGGGCCGCCCACGACCGCTTCCCCACGGTGCCGGAACTGCGGGAGCTGCTGGACGGCGCGCCCGCAGCGATCGCCGCACTGCGCACCGCGCTGGAGGCTGCCGATGCCCCCGCCCTGCTGCGCGAACTGGACGCCCGCGTACGGCAGTCGGACCGCCCCGGCGATGTCGCCGTACTGCTCGCCGACCGCATCGCGCTGCTCGACCGGCCGGCCTTCGCCGCCTTCTTCGACCCCACGGGTCGCACCCGCCAGGTCTTCCTGCGGGCCCTGGACCACCCCCTGCGGGTCCGCATCGAACTGCCGGAGCGCGGGCACGCGGAGGCTTCGCGGATTCTCGCCCGGCTGGTCCTCGCCCAGTTCACCGAGTGCGCGGTGGCCCGCGGCGACCGCTCGCTGTTCGCGTGTCTGGTCGTCGACGAGGCCGCGCACACCATCACCGCCGAGGCCCTGCGCGGGCTGCAACGGCTGCGTTCGGCCAATGCGGGTGCGGTGCTGACGCTGCGTTCCTTGGACGACGTGCCCGACGCGCTGCGCGGCACCCTGCTCGGCGCGGTCGGCTGCCGGATGGCGTTCTCGGGCGTCACGACCTGGGACGGCGCGCGGTTCGCCGAGGTGTGGGGCAAGGAGTGGGTGGAGACCCGCGATGTGACCGACCGCCAGATCATCGCGGAGAGCGCCGCGGGGAAGGCGTTCCATATGCTGCGCCAACTGGTCACCGGCAAGGCGGCCACCGCCAAAGCCGTCACCGTCCGCACCGTCGAGCGGGAGCGCTGGTCCGCCTCGGATCTGGCGAATTGTGTGCCGCCCGGGCATGCGGTGCTGTCCGTGACGTCGGTGGCGGGGGAGCATGCTCCGCCGGTGCTGGTGGATCTGCGGTCCTGAGGGGCCCGGGGGAGGGCCGGCCGTCCCGGCTGCCCGGCGCGGAGGTGTGGGGGGCTGGAATGACGGGTCCCCCCGATTCCTCCGTTGAGGCAGAATCGGCGGTGGCCGTTCATACGAGGCGGCGTAATCAATCGGGTGTCGGGCGGGCATCGGCCGGTTCGTGGCCGGTTGCCGGCCGGTCCTCGTAGTTGTCGACGTCATGAAGGTTCCATGCCGCACACCCTGGCTTCCCTGGTCAATCACACCGCGCTCAAGCTGACCGTGCTCGCGGGCGAGGAGCGGCTGGATGTGCCGGTGCGCTGGGCGCACGCCAGTGAGCTGATCGATCCGGTGCCGTACATGGAGGGCGGCGAGCTGCTGCTGATCACCGCGCTCAAGCTGGACGCGGAGGACGCGGAGGCGACCCGCAGGTATGTGCGGCGGGTCGCGGAGGCGGGGGTCGTCGGGCTGGGTTTCGCGGTCGGGGTGAATTACGAGGGGGTGCCGCAGGCGCTGGTCGACGCGGCCAGGGAGCAGGGGCTGCCGCTGCTCGGGGTGCCGCGCAGGACACCGTTCATCGCGATCAGCAAGGCGGTGTCGGCGGCCGTCGCCGCGGACCAGTACCGCGCGGTGACGGCCGGGTTCGAGGCGCAGCGGGAGCTGACCCGGGCGGCGCTCAGCGCGGAGGGGCCGGCCGAGCTGCTGGCCCGGCTGGCGGCGCATCTGGACGGCTGGGCCGCGCTCTATGACGCGTCGGGTGCGGTGGTGGCCGCCGCCCCCGACTGGGCCGCCCGCCGCGCGGCCCGGCTGACCGACGACGTCGGGCGGCTGCGGGAGCGGCCCGCCCCCGCCAGCTCGGTCGTCAGCGACACCGACGGCGACGACCGGGTCGAGCTCCAGTCGCTGGGCACCGGGCGCCGGGCCCGCGGGGTGCTCGCGGTGGGGACGGCCGCGCCGCTCGGCACCGCCGAGCGCTATGCCGTGCACTCCGCGGTCGCGCTGCTCACCCTGACCACCGAGCGGTCCCGGGCGCTTCAGGACGCCGAGCAGCGGCTGGGTGCCGCGGTGCTGAAGATGCTGCTCGCGGCGGAGCCGGACCATGCGCGGGCGGTGGCCGGGCGGCTTTACGGCGGACTGCTGGACGCGCCGTTCCGGGTGGTGGTCGCCGAACCGGTGGCCGGTGAGGAGCCGCTGCCGGGCGGCGGCGCGGGAGCCGGGGCCGCCGGGGTGCTCGATGCGCTCGCCGACGCGATGGACTCCGCGGCCGCGCGGACCGGTGAGGCGGTGCTCGCCGTCCCGGACGGCGGCCGGCTGATCGTGCTGGTCGCGGACGGCGGGGCGGCGGCGGACGCCTGTGCCGCGTACGCCGCCGAGGCCGAGGCCCGGGCCGGTGCGCGGCCGCGGGTGCGCGGCCGGGCGGCGCGGGCGGAGGCGGGCAGCGGCGCGTGGGTGGCCGTCGGGCTGTCGGCGCCGACCGGGCCGATCGCCGCGGCGAACGCCTACCGCCAGGCCGAACAGGCGCTCTCGGTGGCGCGCCGGCGCGGCCGTGCGCTGGTCGAGCACGAGGACGTGGCGGCCGGGTCCGTCCTGCCGCTGCTCGCCGACGAGGCGGTCCGCGCCTTCGCGGACGGGCTGCTGCGGGCGCTGCGCGAGCACGACGCGACCGGCCGCGGCGATCTCGTGGCCTCGCTGCGCGCCTGGCTGGCCCGGCACGGCCAGTGGGACGCGGCCGCCGCCGACCTGGGGGTGCACCGTCACACGCTGCGCTACCGGATGCGGCGGGTGGAGGAGATCCTGGGGCGCTCGCTGGACGACGCGGATGTGCGGATGGAGCTGTGGCTGGCGCTCAAGGCGACCTCGGCGCCGCAGGGGGAGTGAGGGCGAGGCGCCCGCAGGTGCTGGGACCCAGCTCCGCCCCGCGCCCCGGACCGGCCCCCGACGCCCCCTCCACCGCGGAGAGACGGGCGTCGTGATTACGCCGCTTCGGACAAACGCCACGACGGCGCCGCACCCCTACCGTGGGTCCAGAGTCAAAACCGCAGAGACGCTCCCTGAGCCATGCGCACCACCCACCACTTCTGAAGGGCCGGGTTCCACTGTGCCGATCCCCACTGATGCAGCCCCCACCGCCTTTTGGCTCGCCGGCCGCGAGGCCACCGGCGAGGCCACCTTCGATGTCACCTCCCCCTGGGACGGACGTCTCGTCGGCACGGTGAGCGTCCCCACCGAAGCCCAGGTCGAGGAGGCCGTCGCCGCCTCCGTCGCCGTCCAGGAGGAGCTCGCCGCGACCCCCGCGCATGTGCGGGCCGCCGCGCTGGACCATGTGCACCGCCGGCTGGTGGAGCGTACGGAGGAGATCGCCCGGCTGATCTCCGCGGAGAACGGCAAGCCCATGAAGTGGGCGCGCGGCGAGGTCGGCCGTGCCGTGTCCGTGTTCCGGTTCGCCGCCGAGGAGGCCCGCCGCTTCAACGGCGGCGAGGCGCAGCGGCTGGACACCGACGCGGGCGGCGCCGGCCGGCTGGCGCTGACCCGCCGCTTCCCGCGCGGCACGGTCCTGGGCATCGCCCCGTTCAACTTCCCGCTGAACCTCTGCGCCCACAAGGTCGCCCCGGCCATCGCGGCGGGCGCCCCGATCATCCTCAAGCCGGCCCCGGCCACCCCGCTCTCCGGCCTGATCCTCGGCGAGCTGCTGGCCGAGACCGACCTGCCGGCCGGTTCCTGGTCGATCCTCCCGGTGCCCAACGACCGGATGCCGGCGCTGGTCCAGGACGAGCGGCTGCCGGTGGTCTCCTTCACCGGCTCCGAGAAGGTCGGCTACGCGATCCTCGACTCGGTGCCGCGCAAGCACTGCACCCTGGAGCTCGGCGGCAACGGCGCGGCCGTCGTTCTGCCGGACTTCTCCTCCGAGGCGGACCTGGACTGGGCGGCGCAGCGCATCGCCACCTTCTCCAACTACCAGGGCGGCCAGTCCTGCATCTCGGTGCAGCGGGTCATCGCCGACGCGTCCGTGTACGACCGGCTGGTGCCGAAGATCGTGGCGGCCGTCGGGGCGCAGGTCACCGGCGACCCGTCGGACGACGCGACCGAGGTCGGCCCGCTGGTCGACGAGAACGCGGCAAAGCGCGTCGAGTCCTGGGTGGACGAGGCCGTGGAGCGCGGGGCGAAGCTGCTCGCGGGCGGCAAGCGCGACGGCGCCTCCTACGCGCCGACCGTGCTGGCGGACGTGCCCGCCGACGCCACCCTCGCCTGCGAGGAGGTCTTCGGCCCGGTGCTCACGCTCAAGAAGGTCGACGGGGAGGCGGCGGCCTTCGCGGCCGTCAACGACTCCAAGTTCGGCCTTCAGGCGGGTGTGTTCACCCATGACGTGCAGACCGCCTTCCGCGCCCACCGCGCGCTGGAGGTCGGCGGCGTGATCATCGGCGATGTGCCGTCCTACCGTGCCGACCAGATGCCGTACGGCGGCGTCAAGCAGTCCGGTGTGGGCCGCGAGGGCGTGCGCTTCGCGATGGACGACTACACCTACGAGCGGGTGCTGGTCCTGACCGGACTCGCCCTGTAACACCCGGCCCGGCCCGGACCGGTGGACAGCGACGGCCATCCCTTGGGCCGTATCGCCGTCCGGGCCCCGGCCGGCGCGCCCCCCCGGCGCCGGCCTCTCGACGCGGCGCGCTCCGGCACCCTGTTTCCGGAGCGCGCCGCGTCCCCCGTTTCCGGCATCGTCTCCCGCCATGCCGGATCTTGACCGTACGGGACGCGTCCCCGCCACTTCCTCCTGTCTGAGGGGGAGCCGCGCCGGTACCGCAGGGGGAGACCGCGCCGCGTGTACAACCTCCGCGGTATGCCGCACCCCCCGAAGGGCGGAGGGCGGCCGGCCGGCCCGGTCCGGGGCCGGGGCGTAGGTCCCGCTTGGCGTGCGATGGCCCGAACACCCACCCGCGCCCGGTACCTCCAGTGGTGCAACCCGTGCGGATCGGGTAACTCTCACAAGTAGCGCTGTCCAGCGGCCGACCGGCCGCCGGCGCTGAACTCCCGACCCAGCGGCGAGGTGAGCTCCTGATGACCGCTCCATCCATCCGCAACGTTTCCGAGCGCGAAGCACGCCAGGTCGCCGAGGCGGCACGCGAGCAGGACTGGCGCAAGCCCAGCTTCGCCAAGGAACTGTTCCTGGGGCGCTTCCGGCTCGACCTCATCCATCCGCACCCCACCCCCGCGGTCGACGACGTACGCCGCGGCGAGAAGTTCCTGGCCACGCTGCGCGAATTCTGCGAGACGGAGGTCGACGGGGCGCGGATCGAGCGCGAGGGGCAGATTCCGGACGAGACCGTGGACGGGCTGAAGGCGCTCGGCGCGTTCGGGATGAAGATCGACCCCAAGTACGGCGGCCTCGGCCTCACCCAGGTCTACTACAACCGCGCCCTCTCCCTGGTCGGCACCGCCAGCCCCGCCATCGGCGCCCTGCTGTCGGCACACCAGTCGATCGGCGTCCCCCAGCCGCTGAAGCTGTTCGGCACCAAGGAGCAGAAGGAGACCTTCCTGCCCCGCTGTGCCCGTACGGACATCTCGGCCTTCCTGCTGACCGAGCCCGATGTCGGCTCGGACCCCGCCCGGCTGGCGACCATGGCCGTCCCGGACGGTACGGACTATGTGCTCGACGGCGTGAAACTGTGGACCACCAACGGCGTGGTCGCCGATCTGCTGGTGGTGATGGCGCGGGTGCCCGCGTCCGAGGGCCACAAGGGCGGCATCACGGCCTTCGTCGTCGAGGCGGACTCGCCCGGCATCACCGTCGAGAACCGCAACGCGTTCATGGGCCTGCGCGGCCTGGAGAACGGCGTCACCCGCTTCCACCAGGTACGGGTCCCGGCCGCGAACCGCATCGGCCCCGAGGGCGCCGGCCTGAAGATCGCCCTGACCACCCTCAACACCGGACGGCTGTCGCTGCCCGCGATGTGCGTCGGCTCCGGCAAGTGGTGCCTGAAGATCGCCCGTGAGTGGTCCGGCGCCCGCGAGCAGTGGGGGCGGCCGGTCGCCAAGCACGAGGCCGTCGGCGCCAAGATCTCCTTCATCGCCGCCACCACCTTCGCCCTCGAAGCGGTCGTCGACCTGTCCTCCCAGATGGCCGACGAGAACCGCAACGACATCCGCATCGAGGCCGCCCTCGCCAAGCTCTACGGCTCCGAGATGGGCTGGCTGATGGCCGACGAACTGGTCCAGATCCGCGGCGGCCGCGGCTTCGAGACCGCCGACTCGCTCGCCGCCCGCGGCGAACGCGGGGTCCCGGCCGAGCAGATGCTGCGCGATATGCGCATCAACCGGATCTTCGAGGGCTCCACGGAGATCATGCATCTGCTGATCGCCCGCGAGGCGGTGGACGCCCATCTGTCGGTCGCCGGTGACCTCATCGACCCCGACAAGACCCTCGCCGACAAGGGCCGGGCGGCGGCCAGGGCGGGCGGGTTCTACGCCCGCTGGCTGCCCAAGCTCGTCGCCGGACCGGGCCAACTGCCGCGTACGTACCAGGAGTTCGGCATCCTTTCGGGTCATCTGCGGTATGTCGAGCGGACCTCCCGCAAGCTCGCCCGGTCCACCTTCTACGCGATGTCCCGCTGGCAGGGCCGGATGGAGACCAAGCAGGGCTTCCTCGGCCGGATCGTCGACATCGGCGCCGAACTCTTCGCGATGAGCGCCGCCTGCGTCAGGGCCGAGTATCTGCGGGAGACCGGAGACCACGGCCGTGAGGCACAGCAGCTGGCCGATGTGTTCTGCCGGCAGGCGCGGATCCGCGTCGAGGAGCTGTTCGGCCGGCTGTGGACCAACACCGACGAGCTCGACCGCAAGGTCGTCTCCGGCGTCCTCGACGGCACCTACGCCTGGCTGGAGGAGGGCATCATCGACCCCAGCAGCGACGGCCCCTGGATCGCCGACGCCACTCCGGGCCCGAGCTTGACCGACAACGTCCGGCGGCCCATCCGCTGACGTCCCCCGGCCGCACGCCCGGGGCCGGTCCGGCAGCGATCCACCGGACCGGCCCCGGGGCACGTGCCGCGGCGCGCGGAGGAGCCACATGATCCATCCGACCGGGCCTGGGTGTCCTGGCCTCCCCGGCGACCGGCCACAATGGACCACATGACGGACTCCCTCGCCCACCCGCATCTGCGTTTCGAGCCGGCCGCCCCGCACCCCGGCGGCCCGCGCGACATCGTGATCCTCGGCTCGACCGGATCGATCGGCACCCAGGCGATCGACATCGTGCTGCGCAACCCCGACCGCTTCCGGGTGACCGCGCTCTCCGCGGCCGGCGGCCGGGTCGAGCTGCTCGCCGACCAGGCGCACCAGCTGCGGGTGACCGCCGTCGCCGTGGCGCGCGAGGACGCGGTGCCCGCGCTGCGTACGGCGCTGGCGGACCGCTACGGCGCGGGCGAGCCGCTGCCCGAGATCCTGGCCGGCCCCGACGCGGCCACCGACCTGGCCGCCTCCCCCTGCCACACCGTCCTCAACGGCATCACCGGCTCCATCGGGCTCGCCCCCACCCTGGCCGCCCTCAAGGCGGGCCGGGTGCTCGCGCTGGCCAACAAGGAGTCGCTGATCGTCGGCGGCCCCCTGGTCAAGGAGCTCGCCGCGCCCGGCCAGATCATCCCCGTCGACTCCGAGCACTCCGCGCTCTTCCAGGCGCTGGCCGGCGGCGACCGGGCCGAGGTCCGCAAGCTGGTCGTCACCGCCTCCGGCGGCCCGTTCCGCGGCCGCACCCGGCACGAGCTGGCCGGGGTCACACCCGAGCAGGCGCTGGCCCACCCCACCTGGGCGATGGGGCCGGTCGTCACCATCAACTCCGCCACCCTCGTCAACAAGGGCCTGGAGGTCATCGAGGCGCATCTGCTCTTCGACGTCCCCTTCGACCGCATCGAGGTCGTCGTCCATCCGCAGTCCTACATCCACTCGATGGTGGAGTTCACCGACGGCTCCACGCTCGCCCAGGCCAGCCCGCCCGACATGCGGATGCCGATCGCCCTGGGCATCGGCTGGCCCGAGCGGGTCCCGGACGCGGCCCCGGGCGTGGACTGGACGAAGGCGCAGACCTGGGAGTTCTTCCCGCTGGACGAGGAAGCCTTCCCCGCCGTTTCGCTGGCCTGCCGGGTCGGTGATCTCGGCGGCACCGCCCCCGCCGTCTTCAACGCGGCGAACGAGGAATGCGTGGCTGCCTTCCTCCAGGGCGGGCTGCCATTCACCGGGATTGTGGATACGGTCGCGGCAGTGGTCGCCGAGCACGGCACGCCCGCACGGGGAACCTCCCTGACGGTCGCGGACGTCCTGGAGGCGGAAACCTGGGCGCGCGCCCGCGCCCGCGAACTGGCCGCCCGTGCGGCACGGACACCTTCGGAGGCTCGCGCATGACGACCTGGATGACCATCCTCGGCATAGTCGTCTTCGTCGTCGGCCTGCTGTTCTCCATTGCCTGGCACGAGCTCGGCCATCTCTCCACGGCCAAGATGTTCGGTATCCGCGTGCCGCAGTACATGGTGGGCTTCGGGCCGACGCTCTTCTCCCGTAAGAAGGGCGATACCGAGTACGGCATCAAGGCCGTCCCGCTCGGCGGCTACATCCGCATGATCGGCATGTTCCCGCCCGGCGACGACGGAAAGCTCCAGGCCCGCTCCACCTCGCCGTTCCGCGGCATGATCGAGGACGCCCGCTCGGCGGCCTTCGAGGAGCTCCAGCCCGGGGACGAGAAGCGGCTCTTCTACACCCGTAAGCCCTGGAAGCGCGTCATCGTGATGTTCGCCGGGCCGTTCATGAATCTGATCCTGGCGGTCGTGATCTTCATGAGCGTGCTGATGGGCTTCGGCATCAACACCCAGACCACCCAGGTCGGCTCGGTCTCGGAGTGCGTCATCTCGGCGGCGGCCAAGACGGACAAGTGCCCGTCCGGCGCCAAGGACTCCCCGGCGAAGGCCGCGGGCCTGCGGGCCGGCGACAAGATCGTCTCGTTCAACGGCCACCCCGTGCCGGACTGGGGCGCCCTCCAGCAGCAGATCCGCGACACCACCGGGCCCGCGACCCTCGTCGTCGAACGGCACGGGGCGCGCAAGACCCTGCACGCCGACCTCATCGAGAACAAGGTCGCCAAGACCGACGGCCGCGGCGGCTATGTCCCCGGCGAATTCGTCACCGCCGGCTTCCTCGGCTTCACCCCGGCCAGCGGCGTCGTCCAGCAGTCCTTCGGCCAGTCCGTCGACCGCATGGGCAACATGGTCGAGCAGGGCGTCTCCTCGCTGATAAACCTGCCCGCCAAGGTCCCGGACCTGTGGGACGCGGCCTTCAACGGCGGCGAGCGCAAGCAGGACTCCCCGATGGGCGTGGTCGGCGCGGCCCGGGTCGGCGGCGAGGTCTTCTCCCTGGACATCCCGCCGGAGCAGCGGGTGGCGACCATGCTCTTCCTGGTCGCCGGCTTCAACCTCTCGCTGTTCCTGTTCAACATGCTGCCGCTGCTGCCGCTGGACGGCGGGCACATCGCCGGTGCCGTGTGGGAGTCGATCCGGCGGGCCTTCGCCAAGATCGTCCGGCGTCCGGACCCCGGGCCCTTCGACGTCGCCAAGCTGATGCCGGTCGCCTACGTCGTCGCCGGGATCTTCATCTGCTTCACGCTGCTGGTCCTGGTCGCCGACGTGGTGAATCCGGTGAAGCTGACCTGAAAGCAGGTTTGGCGGCGGCCGGGCGCCTCCGTGAGGTTTGGCCGGGCACCTCTGTGGCGTTTGGAGGTGCCCGGCCGTCCCATTCGTGGCACCACACGGGCGCGATGTGCTTGCCGCGACTCCTGTGCCGTAATCTCGAAGACCGGAGCCCGCCGCTGCGGGGCCTTGATCCACACCTTGGGGTTGCTCGCCAGATGACTGCCATTTCACTGGGAATGCCGGACGTACCGACGAAACTTGCCGACCGACGGGTCAGCCGCAAGATCCAGGTCGGTCCGGTCGCCGTGGGCGGAGACGCACCGGTCTCGGTGCAGTCGATGACGACCACGCGGACGTCCGACATCGGCGCGACATTGCAGCAGATCGCCGAGCTGACGGCCTCCGGCTGCCAGATCGTCCGGGTCGCCTGCCCGACGCAGGACGACGCCGACGCGCTGCCCGTGATCGCCCGGAAGTCGCAGATTCCGGTCATCGCGGACATCCATTTCCAGCCGAAGTATGTTTTCGCCGCGATCGACGCCGGGTGCGCCGCGGTCCGGGTCAATCCCGGCAACATCAAGCAGTTCGACGACAAGGTCAAGGAGATCGCGAAGGCGGCCGGTGACGCCGGCACCCCGATCCGGATCGGCGTCAACGCCGGCTCCCTCGACCGCCGCCTGCTCCAGAAGTACGGCAAGGCCACCCCCGAGGCGCTCGTCGAGTCCGCGCTGTGGGAGGCGTCCCTCTTCGAGGAGCACGGCTTCCGCGACATCAAGATCTCGGTCAAGCACAACGACCCGGTCGTGATGGTCAACGCCTACCGCCAGCTCGCCGCCCAGTGCGACTACCCCCTCCACCTCGGCGTCACGGAGGCCGGACCGGCCTTCCAGGGCACCATCAAGTCCGCCGTCGCCTTCGGCGCCCTGCTCTCCGAGGGCATCGGCGACACCATCCGCGTCTCCCTCTCCGCACCGCCCGCCGAAGAGGTCAAGGTCGGCATCTCCATCCTGGAGTCGCTCAACCTCCGCCAGCGCCGGCTGGAGATCGTCTCCTGCCCGTCCTGCGGCCGCGCCCAGGTCGATGTCTACAAGCTCGCCGACGAGGTCACCGCGGGCCTGGACGGCATGGAGGTGCCGCTGCGCGTCGCCGTCATGGGCTGCGTCGTCAACGGCCCCGGCGAGGCCCGCGAGGCCGACCTCGGGGTCGCCTCCGGCAACGGCAAGGGCCAGATCTTCGTCAAGGGCGAGGTCATCAAGACCGTCCCCGAGTCGAAGATTGTCGAGACCCTCATCGAAGAGGCCATGAAGATCGCCGAGCAGATGGAGAAGGACGGCATCGCCTCCGGCGAGCCGACCGTCGCCGTCGCCGGCTGACCCACGGCCACCACGGCCCGCAGCACCGCCGCCGAGCCCCGCGCCCGCCCCGGGCCGCGGGGCTCCGCGCTGCCGGGACAATCCGCCCCCGCAGCGGCCGGGTACTCCCGCGCGGGGGGAGGTAAAGTGCCAAGACCTGCTCCCGCCTGGCCTCCCAGGCCCGTAACGGTGAGGCTTTCCGACACGTGCTGACGACCACCGCCATCAAGGTCCTCGAGCCGGGGGAGCTCGACGACGCCCTCGCGGTCCTCGACCGCGATCCGGTCGCCAATGCCTTCGTCGCCGCCCGCGTACAGATCGCCGGCCTCGACCCCTGGCGGCTGGGCGGCGAGATGTGGGGCTGGTACGTGGACGGCCGCCTGGAATCGCTCTGCTACGCCGGTGCCAACCTCGTCCCCGTCTGCGCCACCTCCGAAGCCATCCACGGCTTCGCCGAGCGCGCCCGCCGCCAGGGCCGCCGCTGCTCGTCCATCGTCGGCCCCGCGGAAGCCACCGCCGAACTGTGGTCGCTGCTGGAGCCCTACTGGGGACCGGCCCGCGACATCCGGGCCCACCAGCCCCTGATGGTCACCACCACACCGTCCGCCGAGATCGCCCCCGACCCGTACGTCCGGCGGATCCGCAAGAACGAGATGGACCTGATCATGCCCGCGTGCGTGGCCATGTTCACCGAAGAGGTCGGCATCTCCCCGATGGCCGGCGACGGCGGACTGCTCTACCAGGCCAGAGTCGCCGAACTCGTCGGCGCCGGCCGCTCGTTCGCCCGCATGGAGAACGGCAAGGTCATCTTCAAGGCCGAGATCGGCGCCGCCACCCCGCGGGCCTGCCAGATCCAGGGCGTCTGGGTCGACCCCGCCTACCGCGGCAAGGGCCTCTCCGAGACCGGCATGGCCGCCGTGCTGAACTACGCCCTCAACGACGTCGCCCCCGTCGTCAGCCTCTACGTCAACGACTTCAACACCGCAGCCCGCGCCTCCTATCGCCGGGTGGGCTTCGAGGAAGTCGGAGCGTTCATGAGCGTACTGTTCTGACCCACCGCCTTGTACGCTCCGAGCATGGATGACGTCGCGGTCGGCCCCCTTGATCTCGCTGCCCGCGTGGATGACGCGCTGGCCGTCCAGGCGCTCGCCTTCGGCCTGAGCGACGAGGAGATCGCCGTCCGCCGGCACATCGTGCTGCGCCACCTCGGCTGCCCCGGCGCCCGCGCCCTCGGCGCCACCACCCCCGAGGGCCGGCTGGTCGGCTTCGTCTACGGGATGCCCAACGACCGCACCCACTGGTGGTCCACCGTCGTCGAGCCCTACCTCCGCAACGAGTGCCTCGACCACTGGCTCGACGACTCCTTCACCATCACCGAGCTGCATGTCCACCCCGGCTACCAGCACCGCGGCATCGGCCGCTCGCTGATCACCCGCATCACCGACGAGGCCGCCGAACCCCGCTCCATCCTCTCCGCCATCGACACCGAAAGCCCCGCCCGCCGCCTCTACCGCTCCCTCGGCTACCACGACCTGGCCCGCCGCGTCCTCTTTCCCAGCGCCCCCACGCCTTACGCGGTCATGGGCGCAGCCCTCCCCCTGAATCGCCCTTAACCCGCCTTCCCGCGTTTTTGTCTTTCCCGCCGTGGTGGTTGTTCGCCGTTGCGCCTGCGGCGGGCGGGGTTGTTGGTGGGTGCGGGTGGTGGGGGCTGGCCGCCGTGAAGCAATAGCCGGGCCCTACGGCCCGCACCGGACCACTACGGGTCCCCCGCCAAGGTTTTTCCCACCCTTCAACGGGAGGGGACGGGCCTGCGCGGGTGGGGTGTGCCGGACGTAAAGCGAAGCAGTCCGGCACACCCCACCCGCGCAGGCCCGTCACCGCACCCGAGAGCCCCGCGCAGCGGACCCGCCCGCCGCAGGCGCAACGGCGAGCAAGCCACAAACGTCGGCCGAGGCAAAGCGCAGCGGGGAGCACCGCGCAAGCGGGCAACAAACGGCGAGCAACAACCACGGCGAGAAAGCCAAAAACATGGGATGTAGGCGCCCTATCGGCGCCATGTCGGCGGCAGCTGACACCTTGAAGACATGACGCGACAGACGATATCCGCCAAGGGCGGCAACGCCGTGGAGGTGCGCGGCCTGGTCAAGCACTTCGGCGCGGTGAAGGCCGTTGACGGGGTGGACCTGAACGTGAAGGAAGGCACCGTGCTCGGGGTGCTGGGCCCCAACGGTGCCGGGAAGACGACGCTGGTGCGCTGCCTGTCCACCCTCGTGGTGCCGGACGCCGGCCGCGCCGTGGTGGCCGGCTTCGATGTGGTGCGCCAGCCGCGCGCGCTGCGCCGCACGATCGGCCTGACCGGGCAGTACGCCTCGGTCGACGAGAAGCTCTCCGGCTGGGAGAACCTCTACATGATCGGGCGGCTGCTCGATCTGTCCCGTAAGGACGCCCGCCGGCGCGCGGACGAGATGCTGGAGCGGTTCTCGCTGACGGACGCCGCCAAGCGGGCCGCCGCCAAGTACTCCGGCGGTATGCGCCGCCGGCTCGACCTGGCCGCCTCGATGATCGGCCGGCCGGCGGTGCTCTTCCTGGACGAGCCGACCACCGGGCTGGACCCCCGCACCCGTAACGAGGTGTGGCAGGAGGTCCAGCGGATGGTGCGCGAGGGCGCGACGGTGCTGCTGACCACCCAGTACATGGAAGAGGCCGAGCAGTTGGCGAACGAGCTGGCGGTGATCGACCGTGGCCGGGTGATCGCCGAGGGCCGGGTCGACGAGCTGAAGGCCAAGGTCGGCGGGCGGACGCTCCAGATCCAGCCGTCGGACGAGAGCGAGCTGGGCCGGATGGTCACCGCCATCGAGCAGGCCGGACTGGACGGCATCGCGGGGGCCACCGCTGACCACCACGGGGGAGTGGTCAACGTGCCGATCATCAGCGATGAGCAGCTGACCGAGGTGGTCGGTCTGCTCAGCCGGCAGGGCTTCACGCTCGCCGGGATCAGCACCCATCTGCCCAGCCTGGACGAGGTGTTCCTGGCCATCACCGGCCAGAAGACCTCCCCGGCCGATATATCCGAGGACGACATGGACCAGCAGTACGCGGAGGTGTCGGCATGACTGCCGCGACGATGACGGCGCCGCTCGCCAAGCCCGGCGCCGACGAGGGCCGGATCGGGCTCCGCGCCAATCTGCGGCACATCGGCGCGCTGGTGCGCCGCAACGCCCTGCAGATCAAGCAGGACCCGGAGTCGATGTTCGACGTCCTACTGATGCCGGTCGTCTTCATCCTGCTGTTCACCTACGTCTTCGGCGGTGCCATCGCCGGCAAGGGCAATCAGCACGGCTACCTCCAGCATCTGGTGCCCGGCATGATGGCGATGATGGGCATGAACATCGCCATGGCGGTGGGCACGGGCGTCAACGAGGACTTCCGCAAGGGCGTGATGGACCGCTTCCGGACCATGCCGATCGCCCGGTCCTCGGTCCTGATAGCCAAGATCGTCGTGGAGATCGGCCGGATGCTGGTCGCCACCGCGATCCTGCTCGGCATGGGCTTCCTGATGGGCCTGGAGATCAAGGGCAGCATGCTCGCCTTCCTCGCCTCGATCGTACTGTCCACGGTCTTCGGGGCGGCCCTGATGTGGATCTTCATTCTGCTGGGGCTCTCCGTGAAGACCCCGCAGGCGGTCCAGGGCATGGCGATGCTGGTGCTGATGCCGCTCCAGTTCGGCTCGTCAATCTTCACTCCGACGACGAAGATGCCCGACTGGCTGAAGGGCTTCACCGAGGTCAACCCGCTCTCCAACCTGGCGGACGCGGCCCGTGCACTGGTCAACGGCGAGGGCGCGGTGGCGCACCCGACGCTGGTCACGCTCGGCTGGGCGGTCGCCATCACGGCGATCACCATGCCGCTCGCGGTGCGGAAGTTCCGTACGAAGACCTGAGGCGCGTCCCGCGGGGGAGAGCTTGCTTCCCCCGCGGGACGGCCTTGGTCAGCCATCGGGAAGCCGTCGGCCCAGTGCCACGAGACGGCGCACTCCCGCCCCGCTCGTGTCAGATGAGGGCGGTGGCCTCCCCTAGGGAGAGGCCACCGCCTTCGGCGTACGCGCGGGCGTACGCCGTATCGCCCAGCAGTGCCCGCGCCGCCGCCTCCGTACGCGCCCGGTCCCTGCGGATCAGCTGCGGCGCCACCTGGCCGTCCGCCCGCAGTGCGTCGTACGCACCCACCAGACGCGCCGCGTCCCGGCCCCCAGCGGCGCCCCGCTCAGCCATCAACACCCGTGCGCCGGTGAGGAGTTGGACCACCGGAAGGTCCGGGGCGATCATCTGCGCCATGGAGTCCTGCAACAGCTCCATGGCCTGCCGGAACCTCGGCAGCAGTCCCTCCCGGTGCCCCTCGTCCACATCCAGCGAGATCAGCAGGGCCTGAAGCATCCCGGAGAAGACGTCGGGGGCGCGCGGGGCGAACAGCTCCTGGACGTGCTGGAGTTCGGTCCGCGCCTCCTGGAGGCGACCCGTCTCCGTCAGCCGCATCGCGAGGGTCAGCCGCGCGAACGGCTCGGTGTCCCGGCCACTGTTGCCCTTCGCGGCGTCGGCCAGCACCTCGCGCAGCATCCGCTCACCGGCCTCCGCCTGGCCGTCCTCGATCAGTACGGCGCCCAGCCGGCAGCGCAGCAGCAGGATCTGGCCGTGTGCCCGCAGGTCCTCGGCATGCACCATCGCCGCCCGGTAGTCGTCCGCCGCCGCCCCGTACGCACCTCGCCTCTCATGGCTCTCGCCGCGTCCCGACAGCGCCTCGGCCGCGCCCCAGGTGTCGCCGAGCCGGAGGAAGAGCCGCAGCGCCTCGTCGGCATCGCGGGCCGCCTGCGCCAGCCCGCCGGGGTGGTCGTTGAAGACCTTGGAGCGCAGCTGGAGGGTGTAGGCCAGCTCCCAGTCGTAGCCGAATTCGCGGCAGGCCCGCACGGCGCCGTCGACCAGCTCCGCCAGCTCGTCGACCCGCCCGGTGGCCATCACCGCGTAGAACCACATCACGCCGGGCACCTTGCAGGTCTGCGGCATGCCGGGACGGTAGGCGGCGAGCAGCCCCGCCAGCTCCTCCTTCATCGCCGGATCGCTCAGCGCCGCGATATCGCTGTCCATGCTGGCGAGCACGACCAGCCGGACCTCACGGCGGGCCTCCAGCAGCTGCTCGGGAGCCATCGGCGGCGGTCTGTCGATGGGGCTCTCGTGCAGGTCGGGGGCGGGTTCGGCGGGCGCGGCAAAGGGGTTGGGGCCGAGGGCTGCGGCCGCGGTCGCCCAGTGCCGGGCATCGCTGCGGTGGTCCCGCAGCGACCAGAACCACTGGAGGGACAGCACCAGACACAGCGCCTCGTGCTCGTCCCCGGCGGCCAGGGCCCGGCGCAGCGCGGTGCGCAGGTTGTCGTGCTCCAGCTCCAGCCGCTCCATACCGGCGCGCTGGCCGGGTCCGCGCAACAACGGGTCGGTGGTACGGGCCAGTTCGCGGTAGGCGACGAGATGCCGGCGCTCGGCACCGGCGCGCTCCCCCGCCTCGTCCAGCCGCTCCCCGGCGTACTCCCCCACGGTCTCCAGCAGCCGGTAGCGCATCTGCCCGGCGGCGCCGGCTTCCTGGCCGGCCGGCGCCGCCACCACCAGCGACTTGTCGATCAGCGAGCCGAGCAGCCCGGCCACCTCGCGTCCGTCGACCCCGTCGCCCGCGCACACCTCCTCCGCGGCGGTCAGATCACACCCGCCGGCGAAGACGGACAGCCGCCGCAGCACGGCCCGTTCGGGCTCATCGGTCAGCTCCCAGGACCAGTCCACGACGGCGCGCAGCGTCTGCTGCCGGGGCAGCAGGGTCCGGCTGCCGCTGGTCAGCAGCCGGAACCGGTCGTCGAGGCGGTCGGCCAGCTGCCGCGGCGAGAGCAACCGCAGCCGGGCGGCGGCGAGTTCGATGGCAAGCGGCAGCCCGTCCAGCCGGCGGCAGATCTCGGCGCAGGCCGCCGGGTCGTCCTCGACCCGGAAGCCGGGGCGGGCGGCCGCCCCGCGGTCGGCGAGCAGCCGCAGCGCGACCGGGTCGGGCAGCGGCTCGACCGGCCGCAGCACCTCACCCGGTACGGCCAGCGGCTCCCGGCTGGTGGCCAGCACCGTCACCCCGGGACAGTCGGCCAGCAGCCGCTCGGTGAGCTCGGCCGCGGCGTCGATCACATGCTCACAGTTGTCGAGGACGAGCAGCATCCGGCGGCCCGCGCAGTGCTCGGCGAGCCGGGCGAGCGGGTCCAGCGCCGTCGGGTCGCCGGCGGCGCGCAGCCCCTCCGCGGTGGTGCCGCGGACGACGGTCTCGCGGGCGCCGAGGGCGGTCAGCACGGCCTCGGGCACGGTCTGCGGATCGTCCACCGGCGCCAGTTCGGCCAGCCATACGCCGTGCGGCCAGGCTTCCGGCGAGGCGGCCGCGGCGGTCTCGGCGCCCTCCTGGGACAGCCGGGTCTTCCCGGCGCCACCGGGGCCCAGCAGCGTCACCAGCCGGTGCGCGGCCAGATCGGCGCGGATCGCCGCCAGATCGGTGTCCCGCCCGACGAAGGAGGTGAGCCGGGGCCGGAGATTGCCGGGGCGGGGGTGGGAGTGGGGTTGGGGGTGGGGCTGGGGGGTCCTGGGGTGGTCGGTGGCCGGGGCGCCGGGTATCAGGGGCGGCGGGGGATTCGTCGGCGGATGCGGTGGCGGGGGCCGGAGCAGCTCCGCGTGCAGGGTGCGGAGTTCCGGGCCCGGGTCGGCGCCGAGGCGTTCGGCGAGGCCGATGCGTATCTCCTCGTAGGCCGCCAGGGCCTCCGCGGTGCGGCCGGCGGCGCGCAGGGCGTGCAGCCGCAGGGCCTGGAGGGGCTCGTCGAGGGGGTGCTCCTCGCACAGCGCGAGGAGGGTGGGCAGCGCCTGGGCGGCCCGGCCGAGGGCGAGATCGGCGGCGAGGCGGGTGCACTGGGCGTCCAGCCGGCGGCGCTCGGCACGGGCCACCTCGACGCCCGCGTCCGGGAGATCGGCGAGGACCGGGCCGCGCCAGAGCGCCAGGGCGTCATCGAGCAGGGCGGCGGCCCGCGCCGGATCCGCGTCGGCCAGCGCCCGGCCGCCCTCCGCCGCGAGACGTTCGAAGCGGTGCAGATCGACGGCGTCGGGCTCGGCGCACAGCCGGTAGCCGCCGTCGACCGAGGCGATCTCGGCATGGCCCAGGGCGCGGCGCAGCCGGCCGACCAGTGCCTGGAGTGCCCCGGCCGCGTCGGCGGGCGGGTCCGCGCCCCAGATGTCGCCGATCAGCAACTCCGGGGACAGCGCCCGGCCGGGTCGCAGCGCGAGGGCGGCGAGCAGCGCACGCAGGCGTGCGCCGCCGAGGGCGACGGGGGTGCCGTCGGCCCGTCCGGCCTGGGTGGTGCCGAGAATTCCGTAATGCACCGGCCCATTGTCGTGCAAGGCGGAAGCCGGAAGGTATCGGCTTTCGATTTCGGGGCACGGGCACCGGGAGGAGGGGTCCCGCGGACGCGGCAGTTCCGCGGGGACCGTGCGCCGCGCGCCCCACCGCGGTTACGGTCATGGCTGCCCCTCACCAGAATCCGGGAGCCCGCACCATGACCACAGCAATCCGGCGCGCCGACCGTCGCGTCAGCCCGGTCTTCCTCGCGCTTGCCGCCGTCATGGCGGTGTCGGGGTGGGCCGTGTGGAACGGGACGCTCGGGGAGTACACCGGTGTCGCGGTGTTCTGCTTCGTGGTGTCCGGGTGGGTGGTCTCGCTGTGTCTGCACGAGTACGCCCACGCGCGCACCGCGCTGCACAGCGGTGACATCTCGGTGGAGGCGAAGGGCTATCTCACCCTGAACCCGCTGAAATACACCCATGCGCTGCTGAGCATCGTGCTGCCGGTGATCTTCGTGATCATGGGCGGGATCGGGCTGCCGGGCGGTGCGGTGTTCATCGAGCGCGGCCGGATCCGGGGGCGCTGGCGGCACAGCCTGATCTCGGCGGCCGGGCCGCTGACGAACATCCTGTTCGCGGCGGTGTGCACGGCGCCGTTCTGGCTGCACGCACTGTCGGGCGTACCGGCCGTGTTCCGCTACGCGCTGGCCTTCCTGGCCCTGCTCCAGGTGACCGCGGCGATCCTGAACTTCCTGCCGGTCCCGGGGCTGGACGGCTACGGCGTGCTCGAACCCTGGCTGTCGCGGAAGCTGCGGCGGCAGGTGGAGCCGTTCGCGCCGTTCGGACTGCTCGCGGTCTTCGTCTTCCTGTGGGTGCCGGAGGTCAACCGGGTGTTCTTCGACCTGGTCGACGCGATCCTGCGCGGCCTCGGCGTCTCGGAGCTGGAGACCTACATCGGCCAGGAGTACTTCCGCTTCTGGCAGGGCGCACCGCAGCTCCCGCAGACCGGCGGGTTCTTCTGAGGGCGGGATCTTCCGAAGGCGGGGCACTACTGGCGGCGGGGGCCGCGCGCGTCTGACGGCGCGGGCCGGCGCCGAAGGCCGGGCGTCAAGGGGTAATGACTCCCGGCGGCTGGGCGACGGCGCGGGCCCTCGGGCCTCAGCCGGCTGCCGTGGACCGCTGGATCTTCGCCTTGCGGAGGTAGAACCACGCCATGTTGCTGGAGATGCCCGCCAGCAGGATCCAGACCACGCCGACGAAGCTGCCCTCCACGAAGGCGACGACCGCCGCGGCGACGGAGAGGACGCACACGGCGAGGGCCATCAGGGCGAGGCGCCGGGCCGGGCCGGGCGGGGGCAAGAGGGACATGCGGGCGGCTCCTGTCGGGAGTGGTCGGACCACCCCAGTGTCCCCCATGCCGGCGCTCCCCCGCCCCCTCCCCCTCCCTCAGACGTCCGTGACCCGCAGCCCCGCGTGGGCCTTGTAGCGGCGGTTGACCGAGATCAGGTTGGCGACCAGCGACTCGACCTGGTGGGCGTTGCGCAGCCGGCCGGCGAAGACGCCGCGCATACCGGGGATACGGGCGGCGAGCGCCTGCACCACATCGGTGTCGGCGCGGGACTCGCCGAGCACCATCACATCGGTGTCGATCTGCTCGACCTCCGGGTCCTGGAGCAGCACCGCGGACAGATGGTGGAACGCGGCGGTGACCCGGGCCCCGGGCAGCAGGGCCGCGGCCTGCTCGGCGGCGCTGCCCTCCTCCGGCTTGATCGCGTAGGCGCCCTTCCGGTCGAAGCCGAGCGGGTTGACGCAGTCGATGACGAGCTTGCCGTCCAGCTCGTCGCGGAGCGCCTGAAGGGTCTTGGCATGGCCCTCCCAGGGCACCGCGACGATCACGACATCGCTGCGCCGGGCACATTCGGCGTTCTCCGCGCCCTCGATGCCCAGGCCGAGTTCCCCGGCGGCGGTCAGCGCGCGCTCGGCGGCCCGGGAACCGATGATCACCTTCTGGCCGGCCCTGGCCAGCCGGTAGGCCAGGCCGCGGCCCTGGTCGCCGGTGCCGCCGAGGACGCCGACCACCAGACCGGAGACATCCGGGAGGTCCCAGGGGTCGCGCTGGAGGGCTGCCTTCGCACGGGTCGCGGCGTTCGGGGACCGGGAAGCGTCAGAAGTAGTCATGACAGCGATACTGTCACGCTCCGGCGGCGAGCCGGCCATGCCCTCGACGGCAATCCGGCCCACACGGTCCCCCCGCCCCTCACGCCTTCACGCTCCCCTCGGTCAGCCCCGTACGCCAGTACCGCTGGAGCACCGTCATCAGCACCATCAGGGGCACCACGGACAGGAACGCACCGCCCACCGTGTACTGGTAGAGCACCGGTTGGCGGTCGGCGTAGCCGGTCCAGGAGGTCAGGCCCAGCTGGATCGGGTAGAGGCCGGAGTCCGAGAGCATCACCAGCGGCAGGAAGTAGTTGTTCCAGATGTGGACGAACTGGAAGAGGAAGACGGTGACCAGCGCCGGGGTCATCAGCCGCAGCCCGAGCCCGCCGAAGATCCGGGCCTCGCCCGCGCCGTCGATCCGGGCCGCCTCCAGCAGCGAGTCGGGGACCGCGGCGGCCGCGTAGATCCGGCACAGATAGACGCCGAACGGGCTGACCATGCCGGGGATCAGCACCGCCCAGTAGGTGTTGGCCAGTCCGATCGCGCTGAAGAGGAAGTAGAGCGGCAGGGCCAGTGCCGTGCCGGGGATCAGCACCCCGGCGAGCACCACGTTGAACAGCGCCTCCCGGCCGCGGAACGGGAACTTCGCCAGCGCATAGCCGGCCGCGGCGGACAGCAGGGTGGCGCAGACCGCGCCGGCTCCGGCGTAGAGGAGGGAGTTGGCGAACCAGCGGGCGTAGGTGCCGTGGTCGTAGGTGAGGACGTCGAGGAGGTACGCGACGGGGCGCGGATGGTCGGAGAACCAGAAGCCGAAGGTGCCGAAGAGGTCGGCGCTGTTTTTGGTGGCGGAGACGGCCAGCCAGTAGACGGGCACCAGGAAGTAGAGCGCGGCGATGGTCAGCAGGGAGGCGGTGATGATCCGGTAGCGGACCGGGGGCCGGGTCATCCGTGCTCCTTCCCGCGTCCGCCGACCAGCCGCAGAAAACCGAAGGACAGCACGCACGCCACCAGCGCGAGCAGGACCGCCTCGGCCGCCGCCGCGTGCTGGTTGTTGCCGACGAACGCCTCGCTGTAGGCGTGCAGGTTCGGGGTGAAGCCGGAGTCGATGGAGGAGGCCAGCGGGCGCAGCACCATGGGTTCGGCGAAGAGCTGGAGGGTGCCGATGATGCTGAAGACACCGGTGAGCACCAGCGCCGGCCGGATCAGCGGGAGTTTGATGTGCCGGGCGACCTGCCAGGCGCTCGCCCCGTCGATCCGGGCGGCCTCGTACAACTCCCCCGGTACGGCCTTGAGCTGGGCGATCAGCACCAGCATGTTGTAGCCGGTGAACTGCCAGGTGACGATGTTGGCGAGGGACCACAGGACGGTGCCGCGGGAGAGGAAGTCGAGGTCCCAGCCCACGGCGCCGGCGATCTTCACCAGCGGGCTGATGCCCGGTACGTACAGGAAGCCCCACAGGATCGAGGCGATCACGCCGGGCACGCCGTACGGCAGGAAGAAGGCGCTGCGGAAGAACGGGACGCCGCGGGCGCTCGCGCTCTCCAGCAGCAGGGCCAGGGCGGTGGCGAGCACGATCATCAGCGGGATCTGGACGGCGCCGAAGAGCAGCACCCGGCCGAAGCCGGTCAGGAACCGGTCGTCGGCGAGCGCCTGTGCGTAGTTGGTGAGGCCCGCGAAGACCTCGTGCTCCTGGCCGCCGAGGCCGAGCGGGCCGGTCCGTTCGGTCGTGAACAGGCTCTGGTGGAGGGCGTAGCCGATCGGGGCGAGGAAGCAGAGAGCAAAGAGGGCGAAGAAGGGCAGCACGAACGCGGTCGCGGCGCGGGCGTTGCGGGCCTCGGCGCGGGAGGCGCGGCGCCGGGGTCCGCGGCGGTTTTGGCGGGCCGGCCGCGGGGTGACCGCCGCCGGCCGGCCCGGGGTGTCCCGGCTCAGCACCTCCCGGTTCATCCGCTCTCCACCTTCAGACCCTTGCCCTTGAGGTCGGCGAGGGTCTGGCCCTGCACCTTGGTCAGGACCGAGCGGAAGGAGCTGCCGTCGGCGAGCGCGTCGGTGAAGGCGTCGCCGAGCCGCTGGTAGAGGGTGTCCACGCCGGGTCCCCACCGCCAGCTGGTGTCGACATGCGCGCCGGCGTCCGCGAAGACCTTGCTGTACGCCTGGCCGCCGAAGAAGTCCTTGTCGACGTCGAGGTCGGTGGTGGCGTACCCCTTCTTGGCGCTGGGGAAGCCGTAGCCGCCGTCGATCAGCAGCTTGATCGAGTCCGGGTCGGTGTTGAGCCAGACGGCGAAGTCCAGGGCGTCCTTGGGGTAGCGGGCCTTGGCGAAGACGGCGGTGGTCGAGCCGCCCCAGTTGGCGAAGTTCTGCTCGCCCGCCTTCCACTGCGGCAGCGGCGCGGCCCGCCACTTCCCCTTGGTGCCCGGCGCGTTGCCGACCAGCAGGGCGTCGCCCCAACTGGCGCCCACCCAGGCGGCGATGGCGCCGGTCTGGAGGTCCTTGTACCAGGCGTTCTGCCGGTCCGGGATGGTCTTGACGAGCTTCCGCCGGACCAGGGACTCCCAGTAGTCGGCGACCCGGCGGGTGGGTGCGTCATCGAGGTGCACGATCCAGGTGTCGCCCTGCGTCCGGTACCACTTGGCGCCGGCCTGCCAGGCGAGGCCGGCGAAGCGGTTGCCGTTGGTGGGCGCGAAGGTCTCGATCCAGGCGCCCTTCCTGCGGACGGCCTTGGCGGCGGTCTCGTACTCGTCCCAGGTCCGCGGGGCCGGCACGTCCCATCTGTCGAAGAGGTCCTGGCGCAGGAACAGGCCCATCGGTCCGGAGGCCTGCGGGATGGCGTAGAGGCTCTTGCCGAAGACGGACTGCTGCCACTGCCAGCCGGAGAACTTGTCCTTGTGACGGGCGGCGCCGAGCGGGGCGAGGTCCAGCAGCCCGTTGTCGAGGAGGAAGCTGGGGACCACCGGGAATTCGATCTGGCCGAGGTCGGGCGGGTTGCCGGCCTTGATGGCGGCGTGCATCTTCGCGTACTGCTGGCCGTTGACGGCCGACACCTTCTCGACCGTGACCTGGACGTCCGGGTTCCGGCGGTTCCACAGGTCGACGGGCTTGTCGATGCCCGGCACCCAGGACCAGAAGGTCAGGCTGATCTTCTGGCCCTTCTTGCGCTCCTCGGGCGCCCGGCCGTCGTCGCCGTCGCCGCAGCCGGCGAGCGCGAAGCCGGCGGCGAGGGCGGCCGCCCCGCCCAGGACCGTTCTGCGGTGCAGGGGATTGCTGGTCATGTCGGCTCCTCCACGGGGATGCGGCGGAAGGTGATCGTCGAGTAGGCGCTCAAGTCGCCCGTCTCGTAGAGCAGTCCGACGCTGTCGCGGTCGAGGCGGACGAGGTCGGAGTAGGCGGCCGGGAGCCCGGTGACGGTGTGCGCGGTCCTCCCCCACGCTCGGCTTCGCTCGCGCGGGGGGACCCCCATGGTCAGCCCGCCGTCGCGGCTGGTGCGCAGGGTCATCAGGGCGCGGGCCGACGGGTGCGCCGGCCCGGAGAACAGCAGCGCGCCGCGGTCGCCGTGGGGCAGAGCGCTGCCCTGGACGGCCGGTCCGGTGAGCCCGGCCTGCGGCCGGAAGGGGCGGGTGAGGTGCTCGCCGCCGTCCGTCGAGACCGTGTCGACGCGCCGCCGGGCGGCCGGGGCCTCATTGCGGGCGTTCAGATAGACGCTGCCGTCGGCGAGTTCGGCGGCGGTGGTCTCGTTGGGGGCGACCGCGCGGTCGGTGTCGCTGTCGGTGTCGCTGCCGCTGTCGGTGTAGCCGATCCGCCAGGTGGCGCCGTCGTCGTCGCTGTGCTGGAGCCGGACGCGGCGGCCGTCGGCGGGCGGGACCTGGCCGCGGCGGATACGGTCCTCGGTGGCGTCGGCGGCGTTGTGGACCTGGAGGAGCAGTAACCGGCCGCTGTCGAGAGCGACCGGTGCGGGGTTGCCCGCGGTGCCGGTGCCGTTGCGGGCGACGACCTGGAGGGGGCCCCAGGTGCGGTCGCCGTCCGCGGACCGTTTGAGGACGAGGTGGATGGTGCCGGAATCGGCGGCCGAGGTGACCCGGCCCTCGGCGAAGGCAAGGAGGACCCCGGAGCGTGCCCGGACCACGGCGGGGATCCGGAAGCTGGTGTACCCCTCGGTCCCGGCCCGGTACGGCACTGAGCTCTCGTACGCCATGGGTCACCCCCAATGGGCAAGGACGTAGGATGTCCCTCGTCCTGCGGCGACCATAGGGAGTGCCCAACTGGCCGTCAAGACGCCCCACATGACGCCTTGCCGGGTCGGCAACGGGCACCCCGACACCGGGTGATATCCCGGTGAACGGGATCGGTCACCCCCGCACCGGTGCCGTGGGCGCGCACTGCCGCGCGCCCCTGGGTCACTGCTCGGACAGCCGCCGCCGGATGCCGTCGAAGTGCCGGTGTATGGCCTTCACGGCGCGGTCGCCGTCGCCCGCCTCCAACGCGTCCACGATCTCCTGGTGCTGACGGTACGTCACCATCGGGTCGGGCCGGTCGTCGGAGAGGTCCTCCCGCACCCGCCGCAGCGCCGCCCAGAACGCGTCCAGCACCTCGCTCAGCAGATGGTTGCCCAGCGAGCGGTACAGGGCGAGATGGAAGGCCCGGTCGGTGGCGCTCTGCACCTGCCCGCCGCGCGCCTCCTCCGCCATCCGCTGCACCAGTCCCTTGAGGACGGCGAGATCCCCGGCGGGCAGATTGCGGGCGACGGCGCCGATCAGGCCCGCCTCCAGCGCCTCCCGGACCTCCATCAGCTCGTACAGGCTCGACTCACCCTGGTGGTGGCGGACCGCGGCGCGGAAGGCGACGCCCTCGACGAACGGCTCCAGGGTGAGCGGGCCGACATAGGTACCGAAGCCGTGCCGGATCTCCACGATGCGCATGGCCTGGAGCGCCTTGAGCGCCTCACGCACCGAGTTGCGGCTGACGTCGAGCAGGGCGACCAGCTCGGCCTCGGTGGGCAGCGGATCCCCGGGCGTCAGCCGGCCCTTCAGGATCAGCTGCTTGATCTGGGCCTGCACATCCTCGGACATCGTCCCTCGCGCCATGGATCTCCCTCTCCCGCTCCCGCGTCTGCCGTGCCGCCGGCCCTCCGCCACCTGCCCCGCCGTGACCGCTGATCCTTGACCGACCGCCCGTGAACAGGTCTATTGTGCTCGACATAGGACATCCCATGTCCTGTCCGACCGGAGCCCGGAGCCCTCATGGCACTGCCCGCCCCCCTGCACGGCGTCATCCCGCCGGTCTGCACCCCGCTGGACCCCCGCGGCGAGATCGACACCGCCTCTCTGACACGCCTGGTGAACCACCTCGTCGACGGCGGCGTGCACGGCCTGTTCGCGCTCGGCTCCACCAGCGAGGTCGCCTACCTCACCGACGCCCAGCGCGGCACCGCCCTGGAGGCCGTCATCAAGGCCGCGGACGACCGGGTTCCGGTGCTCGCCGGGGTCATCGACACCACCACCCCCCGGGTGCTCGACCACGCCCGGACCGCCGCCGCGCTGGGCGCCGACGCCCTGGTCGCCACCGCGCCCTTCTACACCCGCACCCACCCCCGGGAGATCGCCGCCCACTTCCGCCATCTGCGCACGGCCGTCGACCTGCCCCTCTTCGCCTACGACATCCCCGTCGCCGTCCACAGCAAGCTGTCCCCGTCGCTGGTGCGGGAGCTGGCCGAGGACGGCACGCTCGCCGGGCTCAAGGACAGCAGCGGCGACGAGGGCTCGCTGCGCCGCCTGCTCACCGCGCTCGGCGGCCGCACCGCCCGGAACACCGGCCCCGCCCCCGGCTTCTCGGTGCTCACGGGCTCCGAACTCACCGTGGACGCCGCCCTGTTGGCGGGTGCCGACGGAGTCGTCCCCGGTATCGGCAATGTCGACCCGGCGGCCTATGTACGCCTCTACGACGCCGCCCGGGCCGGCGACTGGGAACAGGCCGCCGCCGAACAGGAACGCCTGGTCACCCTCTTCTCCCTGGTCGACGTCGGCCCGGAGACCGAGATGGGCCGCAGCTCCTCCGCCCTGGGCGCGTTCAAGGCGGCCCTCCACCTCCTCGGCGTGATCGACCGGAGCGCCACCGCCTTCCCCCAACGCCCGCTGAGCGACGACGCCGTGGCGGAGGTAGGACGTCGGCTCACGGAGGCGGGACTGCTGAAGCGGGGCGGCCAGGACGGCCCTTAGGGACTCACCCGCATCTCGGCGATGCTCTCGGTGTTCTGGTCCCGCACCAGGGCATCGATCGCCTCCGCCTCCTTCTCCTCCTTCTTGAACTGAGCCGGTCTGCCCTTGAATTCATGGTCGGCGGACTGGAATCGCGTATACAGGGACGCCATCCGCTCCTTCCGGTTCACCTTCTTCTGCGCTTTCGCCAGCAGCCTCTTCTGCGCCTCCTTCACCTTCGACGGGAAGAAGCTGATCGTACGGGCAATCGGCTGATCGCCGAGCACCATGCGCATCAGACTCTGCGAAGGCAATCTGGTCTGGGTGCACTTGGCACTCCCGGGCGCCTCCGGAGCAATTTCCAGGGAAAACTTTCCGCTGCATGTGCCGGACGTTGTCGAGTCGCCGGTATGGGTCAGCGTCGAGAGATGGACGACGAGGCGCACCATGTCCTGCTTGTCGCCTCGCGCATCGAACACAAATGACTTGTACCACTTCTGCCCCGGCATCAAGATTTCGCCGGACTGCATGACATCGTCGAACGTCAAGAGCGATACATACTTACCCAGGTGCGTTTGGTTCGCGGTGGCCCCGTCCAGCTTCTCGACCACGTTCTGTGCGGACATTCCTTCGGCTGACTGCATGTGGTAGCCGCGCACCGTATACATGGCACCGAGAATATCGGCGGGCGCCGACCCTTCGTTGTGGAGGGTGATTTCCCCCCGCAGGTGCGAGACCCCGCGAGAGTGCCCCAGCTCAGCGAGGCGCGAGGTCACACTCACGCGAGGGCTGTCGTGGGTCGGCTTGTAGAAGTTCATGTACCAGAACTGGATCACTCCCGCCAAGGGCAGCAAGGCGATGGCCGCCGTTCCGACCTTCGACAGCTGGATATGGTCGAAGGCGAAGGCGCGGACGATGACGGTCACCGCAAAGGCGACCAACAAAACCGCGACAACCGTCACCAGCAGGTCCCAGAATTCATCGTGAATGGGACTGTAGATCTCGACCCATACGGGAATGAAGAGCATGGGAATGGAGGACGCCTGGGCGACCAGCACGACCGGCTCCCGCCACGCTTCCACCGCCCCGCTTCGGCGATGCTGGTGAAACGTCTTCTGGAGCTCCCGGAAGACGCGCCAGGCAGCGACCCCGTTCAGGATGGCAATCACGATCCGAAGCACCGCCGAAACAACCTGTTCCCGCGGATACTTGATCACATCATAGATGGCACTGCCGGAAAACAGCAGGGCTTCGAAGACGAGGACGGCACAGAGCAGCTGCACCCGCCTCCGGGGCGGAAATACCTTGTTCCAGAGGGACAGCAGGGAATGCCACGCACCTTTCATGCCGCGTGCGGAAGCATTCACCGCGCCTTTCATCCAGCGTGGGGGAAATGTGGGCATGGCCCAAAGTTAAGAGCAGCCCGATCGGCTCTCCGCGGCGCCGCGCGGCAATTGCCCCGGATGGGCCCCTGCCGACGCCGCGCACACCCCCAAGTCCCGTACGGGTGACACCGGTTGAAACGCCAACCGAAACGGGCCGGGCTGCGGCACCATTCCGGAGCATGGATGCCGTACGGGTCGCAATGCTGCGTGAGGTCCTCGCGGGGACCGAGTGGATTCAGGCCACCCGCCGCTTCGCCGGGGCGCTGCGGGGCGCCGTCGTCCCGCACGGGGGCGGGCTGCTGCTGGTCGGCAGTGCCGCGTACGAGCCCTGGCATCTGGCCGCGCATCTGGACGACGAGGCCGCCTGGTCGGGGCTGCCGGAGTTGTCACCGACTCTGGTGCGACACCGTGTCCCGGGCGGGGCGCCGGCCCATCTGGCGGTCGGGCTGGGCCGGTTGGAGGCGGCCGGGCGAGGTGAGACGCTGCTGGTCGTGGCGCCGGGGCAGCCGGGTGCCGAGCTGCTGGAGCGGGTGCACGACGCCCGCCGGAACGGCGCCACGGTGCTCGCCCTGGACGACGGCGACCGCGATCTGCATGCCCTGGCCCATGACGCGCTCGCCGCGCCCCCGGCCCCGCCCGACGCGGCCGCCGGGGCCTCGCCGGACCTCGACCTGGACACCGTCCAGCATCTGGTGAGCGCGGCCGCCGGCGAGAACAGCCTGCCCGCACCCCGCGGCCGCCGCCGCTTCCGCGACCGTCTGGCCCGTCTCGCCGATCAGCTGACCGCCCCGCCACCGCCTCGCTGGTAGTCCTCCGCCCCACCCGCGCACCGGAAATAACCCTTTGCGCCGTTCCGCGCCCAAGGGTGAGGGTGCACGGGTGACTTCGGACGGCCCCCCACTTCCCTCCCCCTCACCGGCCGCCCGGCGGCGGCCGGCCGCACTGCTGCCGGACCTGGCGCCCTGGCGCTCCTCGCGCGACTTCCGGCTGCTGTGGTGCGCGGGCGCGATCACGGTCTTCGGCACCTTCCTGACCGTCGTGGCGCTGCCGCTCCAGTTGAAGGAGCTGACCGGCTCCACCCTCGCGGTCGGCGCGCTGGGCGCGGTGGAGCTGGTCCCGCTGCTGGTCTTCGGGCTCTACGGCGGTGCGCTCGCGGACTTCGTGGACCGCCGCCTGCTGATCATCGGCAGCGAGCTGGCGCTCGGCCTGATCTCCGCGTTGCTGCTCCTCAACAGCCTGCTGCCGGATCCGCTCGTGTGGCCGCTGTACGCGGCGGCCGCGATGTCCAGCGCACTGACCGGGCTTCAGCGGCCGGCCCTGGACGCGATGGTGCCGCGGATCGTGCGGCACGACCAGCTCGCCGCGGCCGCCGCCCTCAACTCCCTGCGCTGGCAGATCGGCGCCATCGCCGGACCGGCGCTGGCCGGCGGACTGCTGGCCCTCGCCGGGCTGCGCTGGGCGTACGCCATCGACGCGGTCACCTACCTGCTCTCGGCGCTGCTGTCCCGGAAGCTGGCGCCGTCGCCCGCCGCGCACGACGCCGAGAAGCCGTCGTTGCGCGGGATCGCCGAGGGCGCGCGCTACGCCTGGAGCCGCAAGGAACTGCTCGGCACCTACGCCGTCGATGTGATCGCGATGCTCTTCGCCTTCCCGCTGGCGATCTTCCCGTTCCTCGCCGATGAGCTCGATGCGCCGTGGTCGCTGGGCATGATGTACGCGGCGCTGCCCGCCGGGGCGCTGCTGGTGAGCCTGACCAGCGGCTGGACCACGCGGGTCCACCGGCAGGGCCGGGCGATCGTGCTGGCGGCCGCCGGCTGGGGGCTGGCGATCGCCGCCGCCGGGCAGCTGCGCCAGGTCTGGCTGGTACTCCTGCTGCTGGCTCTGGCCGGCGCCTTCGACATGATCAGCGGCATCTTCCGCTCGGCGCTGTGGAACCGGACCATCCCCGACGAACTGCGCGGCCGGCTGGCCGGCATCGAGCTGCTGTCCTATGCGACGGGCCCGCAGCTGGGCCAGGTCCGGGTCGGCGGAATGGCGGCCCTGATGGGCGTGCGGGCGTCGGTGTCGGCGGGCGGTCTGCTGTGCTTCGCCGGGGTCGGGCTGCTGGCGCTGGGGCTGCCGAAGCTGCGGGCGTACGACTCCCGGACGGATGAGCACGCCCGGCGGATGCGGGAGCGCCGGGCCGCCGCGGAAGGTCCCCGGGCGGACGACCGGGCCGGCGCCGACGCCGCCCCCGGGGCCGGCACTCAGGACACGGACCCGGCGGCGGTCTGAGTACGGGCCGGGAGCGGGGCCGGGTGCAGGCGGCCCTGCGGCCCCGGCCGGTCAGTCGCCCTCCGAGCCGGCCTTCCCCTTGTCCGCGTCCGCGTCATGCCACTTCGGGTCGGTCTCCCACTCCAGGTTCCGCTCGCGGGCGGTTTCCATGGCGTGCGACGCCTCCTCGCGGGTGGCATACGGGCCGAAGCGGTCGGCGGCGCGGCACTCGGGGCCCTCTTCGACCGTCCCGTGCTTGAGGCAGTAGTACCACTCGCCCGGCTTGCCGACCGCATGCCTCTTGAACAGCGCCATTGCCGCCTCCTGTGGATATTCCGTGCCACCATCCTGCCCGACGGCCCGCGGATACACTCGCTGACATGTCTGGCCAGTCGCTTCTTGTCCCGGGGAAGATCTCCCCCACCCGCCCCGTCCCCGCCTCGATCCGGCGCCCCGAGTACGTCGGGAAGGACGCACCCACCCCTTACACGGGGCCCGAGGTGCAGGATGCCGAAACGATCGAGAAGATGCGGATCGCCGGCCGGATCGCCGCGCAGGCGATGGCGGAGGCCGCCAAGCTGATCGCGCCGGGCGTGACGACCGACGAACTGGACCGGGTCGCCCATGAGTTCATGTGTGATCACGGCGCCTACCCGTCCACGCTCGGCTACCGCGGCTTCCCCAAGTCGCTGTGCTCCTCGCTCAACGAGGTCATCTGCCACGGCATCCCGGACTCGACCGTCCTCAAGGACGGCGACATCGTGAACCTGGACGTGACCGCGTACATCAACGGTGTGCACGGCGACAACAACGCCACCTACCTGTGCGGCGACGTGGACGAGGAGTCCACGCTGCTGGTCGAGCGCACCCGGGAGGCGCTCAACCGCGCGATCAAGGCCGTCAAGCCGGGCCGGCAGATCAACATCATCGGCCGGGTCATCGAGTCGTACGCCAAGCGCTTCGGCTACGGAGTGGTCCGTGACTTCACCGGCCACGGCATCAATTCCTCCTTCCACTCCGGCCTGATCGTTCCGCACTACGACAGCCCGCACCACACCACCGACATCAAGCCCGGCATGACCTTCACGATCGAGCCGATGCTGACGCTGGGGTCCTACGACTACGACATGTGGGACGACGGCTGGACGGTCGTGACCAAGGACCGCAAGCGGACCGCGCAGTTCGAGCACACGCTGGTGGTCACGGACACCGGGGCGGAGATCCTCACGCTGCCCTGACGGGAGCGGGGAAAATCTTTACCGACAGCGCGTCGGGAACAGGGGTAGGCTCGTTACCGACAGGACGTCGGGAACGGTTGACGCGGGCCGCGGGTTAGGTAACCCTAAGTTCGGCGGCTCGGCGGAGCCGGCCTGTTCCCGTCTGCTGCCCTCAGTCCCCGGAGGTCCGCCTTGGAAGCTTCCAGCCCGACCCCGCTCGCCCCTTCTGCTCCGTCCGCTCCGTTTTCGACGGTGATCCGCACCGCGTCCCACGAGCAGCACACGGAGGCCGAGAACTCCTCCTTCATGAGCGATCTGCTCGGCGGCCGGCTCGGCGTCGGGGCCTACCGGCGCTACACCGAACAGCTGTGGTTCGTCTACCGCGCGCTGGAAGACGCCTCCGGGCCGCTCTCCGGCGATCCGGTGGCGGGGCCCTTCCTCCGGCCGGAACTGGCCCGCACCGCCGCGCTGGAGCGTGACCTCGCCCATCTCGGCGGGCCGTCCTGGCGCACCGGTCTGGCGCCGCTGCCGGCCACCGCGGCCTACGCGGACCGGGTGGCGGCCTGCGCCCGCGAATGGCCGGCCGGCTTTGTCGCCCACCACTACACCCGCTATCTCGGCGATCTCTCCGGCGGCCAGATCATCCGTGGCACCGCGGAGAAGACCTGGGGCTTTGCCCGCAAGGGCGACGGGGTGCGCTTCTACGTCTTCGAGGACATCCCCAACCCCGCCGCCTTCAAGCGGGAGTACCGGGCCCTGCTGGACGCGCTGCCCGTGGACGACCTGGAGAAGCAGCGGGTGGTCGACGAGTGCAAGCGGGCCTTCCGGCTGAACAGCGCGGTCTTCCGGGAGCTGGGCGAGCAGTTCCCGCTGAGCGCGTAGCGGCCGTTCGCCCGTTCTGCGTCAACTGCCCGCCGGTACCCGTACTGCCTCAACTGCCGTCGGCGCCCGTTCTGCCTCAATTGCCGCCGGACGCCTGCTCGTTGACGCCTTCAGGGGCAGACGGTCAAGAGGTGGCGCGGCGCACCCGTCCCCCTACGGCGATGGTGCCGTCGGGATGGGTGCGGGTGAGGATCCGGGAGCCGGTGCCCTGGCGGATGTCGAGCGGGCGGCCCAGCTCATGGGTGAGCAGCATGGCGGCGGCGCCGGTCGCCTCGTCCTCGGTGATGCCGTCGCCGCGGCGCGGGAAGCCCCGGGCCCGGACCACGCCCGCGGCCTCGTCCTGCCAGGCCCAGGCGTAGAGCCAGCCCTCGCCCGGCGGCGGCGCGGGCAGCGCGTCGACCTCGGCCACCGAGGCGTACCGCCGGGTCGTCCGGGCGGGCACCCACTCCGCGCGCCCGCGCACCCAGGTCACCTCCCCCTCGAAGTCGACCGCCACCTCACCGGCCGGCGGGCGCAGGGTGCGCGGTGGCCGTCCCAGGCTCCGCAGCAGCCAGGCCAGACCGACCAGCGGATGGCCCGCGAACGGCAGCCGGACGCCGGGGGTGTGGATGTCCACGGTGCCGCGGGCGGCGTCGTCGAGAAAGACGGTTTCGCTGAAGCCGAGTTCGGCGGCGAGCGCGGCGCGGGCGTCGGCGCCGGGGAGGGCGGCCCCGTCGCGGACCACGCCCAGCGCATTGCCGCCGGCCCCGTCCGGTCCGCAGAACACCCGGAGCACCTCAAGATCGGTCATCCGGACAGTGAACAGCAGAGCCGGGAGGGGGCGACAAGAGCCCGGCGACGGTGGCCGGATTTCGTCGGTCATGGATCCTCGCGAACGAGGCCCCTTACCTTGACCGGCACATGGCGGTTCCGTGACCGGGCGCGGGCCAATCCGTAATCGGGCCGTTGTCCATGAGAGCGGGATCACTCGTCAGGCCGGGCAGAAATAGGTAAGCCTCGGTTAAGTTAGGGCCGCCTTAGTGGCGATCCCGGCCACTGTCTATCGTTCCGTACGCCGTTTCCGTACATCCGAGCCCGCTTGGAGCCCTGTATGCGTGCCCTTCGTCCCGCCGCCGTCGCCGCCCTCGCGGCAGCCACGGCCGTCACCGCCGTCTCCGGCTGCGCCGCGAAGAACGACGGCAAGGGGGGCAGCGGCAAGGGAACCATCGAGGTCACCGCCGACGACACCAGCTGTGAGCTCTCCGCGAAGGAATTCCCCGCCGGACATGTCCGGTTCGCGGTGCAGAACAAGGGCTCCAAGGTCACCGAGGTCTACCTCTACGCGCCCGGCGACCGGATCGTGACCGAGCGGGAGAACATCGGCCCCGGCACCCGGACGGAGATCACCGCCGAGGTCAAGGCCGGTTCGTACGAAATCGCCTGTAAGCCGGGCATGAAGGGCGACGGCATCCGCCAGAAGGTGACCGCCAGCGGCAAGGGCGCGGCCACCAAGCGCGACCCCAAGCTGGACGCCGCGGTCACCGCGTACCGCAAGTACGTCCAGGAGCAGGCCGACCAGACCCTCCCGGCGGCGCAGAAGTTCGCCGACGCGGTCAAGGACGGCGATGTCGAGGCCGCCAAGAAGACCTATGCGCTCTCGCGGGTCGGCTGGGAGCGCACCGAGCCGGTCGCCGAGTCGTTCGGTGACATCGACCCCAAGGTCGATGTGCGCGCCGACGGCCTGGAGAAGGGCCAGAAGTGGACCGGCTGGCACAAGCTGGAGAAATCCCTGTGGGAGGAGAAGAAGATCTCCGGGGACGACAAGAAGCTGGCCGGACAGCTCATCACCGACCTCAAGGACTGGCAGAAGCGGGTCGGCAAGGCCGAGATCACCCCGACCAGCATGGCCAACGGTGCCAAGGAGCTGCTCGACGAGGTGGCCACCGGCAAGGTCACCGGTGAGGAAGAGCGCTACAGCCACACCGACCTGCTCGACTTCCACGCCAATGTCGAGGGCGCCGAGAAGGCCTACGAGCTGCTGAAGCCGGTCGTCGGCAAGAACGACCCGGCGCTCGCCAAGGAGCTGGACAAGCAGTTCAAGGTGATCGGCGACCTGCTCGACGAGCACCGCGACGACAAGTCCGCCGACGGCTTCGCCTCGTACGAGACGGTCGACAAGGGCGAGCGCAAGAAGCTCTCCGACGGGGTCAACGCGCTGGCCGAGCCGCTGTCCAAGCTGGCCGCCGCCGTGGCCACCGCCAAGTAGTCCGCTGCCAGGCAAGGGGAGACGATGACGCACGACGACGACACGTCCACCGAGAACACCGCCACCGAGGGCGGCGAGGCCACGCAGACCACCGAAGGGCGGGCGCCCTCCCGGCGTTCACTGCTCGGCTGGGGCGGCGCGGGCCTGGCCCTCGGCGCGGTCGCGGCCGGCGGTACCGCGGCGGCGCTGCGCACCGGCGGCGACGCCCAGCCGGCCGGCGCGGACGCGACCGCGGGCGCCGCGATCGCCTTCCACGGCAAGCACCAGTCCGGGATCGCCTCCGCGGTCCAGGACCGGCTGCACTTCGCCTCGTTCGATGTCACCACCGACGACCGCGACGAGCTGATCACGCTGCTCAAGGAGTGGACGAAGGCGGCGGCGCGGATGCAGGCCGGGGACGCGGTCGGTGACGGCGCGGTCGGCGGGCTGGCGGAGGCGCCGCCGGACGACACCGGCGAGGCGCTCGGGCTGCCGCCGTCCCGCCTCACCCTCACCTTCGGCATCGGCCCCACGCTGTTCGAGAAGGACGGCAAGGACCGGTTCGGTATCAAGGCGCGGCGTCCCGAGGCGCTGATCGAGCTGCCGCAGTTCCCCGGCGACAACCTCGACAAGGCGCGCAGCGGCGGCGATCTGTGTGTCCAGGCCTGTGCGGACGACCCGCAGGTCGCGGTGCACGCGATCCGCAACCTGGCCCGTATCGGCTTCGGCAAGGTCGCGATCCGCTGGTCGCAGCTGGGCTTCGGCAAGACGTCCTCCACGACGCCGGACGCCCAGACCCCGCGCAACATGTTCGGCTTCAAGGACGGCACCCACAACCTCGCGGGCACCGACTCCGCCGCGCTGGACAAGCATGTGTGGGTCGCGGACGGCGACGCGAAGGGCAAGGAGAGCTGGATGGCCGGCGGCTCCTACCTCGTCGCCCGCCGGATCCGGATGCACATCGAGACCTGGGACCGCACCTCGCTCCAGGAGCAGGAGGACATCTTCGGCCGGAACAAGGGCGAGGGCGCACCGGTCGGCAAGAAGAACGAGCGGGACACCCCGCATCTGAAGTCGATGCTGCCGACCGCGCATGTCCGCCTGGCGCATCCGGACTCCAACGGCGGGGTGCGGATCCTGCGCCGCGGCTACTCCTTCACCGACGGGACGGACGGGCTGGGCCGGCTGGACGCGGGGCTGTTCTTCCTCGCCTACCAGCGGGACGTACGCCAGGGCTTCGTCCCGCTCCAGAAGCGGCTGGCCGCCAATGACGCACTCAACGAATACATCCAGCACGTGGGTTCCGCGCTCTTCGCGGTGCCGCCGGGCGTCCGGAACGCGGACGACTGGTGGGGCCGGGCGCTGTTCGCCTGACACCACCGTGCCACCGTCGGCGGCGGAGACCGTCGCCGACTCCATGAAGGAAGGGAAGGAACCGACGTGTTCGGCAACTACCTGATCGGTCTGCGCGAGGGCCTGGAAGCCAGCCTCGTGGTCTGCATTCTCATCGCCTACCTGGTCAAGACCGGGAGGCGGGAGGCGCTGCGCCCGGTCTGGCTCGGGGTCGCGCTCGCCGTGGTGCTGTCGTTCGCGTTCGGTGCGGCGCTCCAGTTCGGTTCGCAGACACTGACCTTCGAGGCCCAGGAAGCGCTCGGCGGTTCGCTGTCGGTCATCGCGGTGGGCCTGGTGACGTGGATGGTCTTCTGGATGCGGCGCACCGCGCGGCATCTGAAGCAGGAGCTGCACGGCAAGCTGGACGCGGCGCTCCAGATGGGCACCGTGGCGCTGGTGGTCACCGCGTTCCTGTCGGTGGGCCGCGAGGGCCTGGAGACCGCGCTGTTCATCTGGACGGCCGCGCAGTCCGCGAACGACGGCGTACGGCCGCTGATCGGGGCGCTGCTGGGGCTGCTGACGGCGGTGCTGCTGGGCTGGCTGTTCTACCGCGGTGCGGTGCGGATCAACCTGGCGAAGTTCTTCACCTGGACCGGCGGCATGCTGGTGGTGGTCGCGGCGGGCGTGCTGGCGTACGGCTTCCACGATCTCCAGGAGGCGGACATCCTGCCGGGGCTGGGCACCCGGGCGTTCGACATCAGCGCCCAGATCCCGGCCGACAGCTGGTACGGGACGCTGCTGAAGGGCGTCTTCAACTTCCAGCCGGACCCGACGGTCCTTCAGGTCACGGTGTGGGCTCTGTATCTGATCCCCACCCTCGCCTTCTTCCTCGCCCCCGGTAGGGTTGCGCCGAATCGTGCCACCCCGGCGGCCGCCCCGTCCGCCCCGGTCGCCCCGAAGGAGCCCGAGCCCCATGACACGCAGGTCGCCGTTCCGGGTGCCCGTAACACTGACGTCGGCAGCGGCGGCGCTGGTGATACTGAGCGGGTGCATGACGGTGCACGGCGAGAGGGAGATGCTGCCGGCGGTGTCGAAGGCTGAGGGCGCCAAGGCCCTCACCCGCTTCACCGACAGCTTCAACCAGACCTACCGGGAGCTGGACCCGAAGCGGAACCCCTCCTTCGAGGCGGGTGCGCTGCTGGCGATCGACCAGGCCGGGATAAAGGCGGCCCGCGCCCTCCGGCCGCAGGGCAATCCGCAGTTCCCCGCACTGGAGCTGACGGAGCCGCGCTTCACCGTCCCCAAGCAGGCGGGCTGGCCGAAGTACTTCGTCGCGGACGCGCTCAGCAACCGCAAGGACGCCAAGGGCCACCCCACCCGCTGGTTCCTGGTGTTCAGCCGCAACGACATCAACGAGAAGTGGCGCGCGGTGTACTTCGCGCAGTTCCCGGGCAACAAGGCACCGGAGCTGAAGACGAAGGACGGCTACGCCGAGGCGGTGCCGCCCAGCGCCGGCTCCGGTCTGACGGTGGCCCCCGGCAAGCTGAGCCGGGCCTACGCGGACTACCTCAACTCCGGTAAGGGCAGCCTGTTCGCGCCGGGTCCGCAGACCGACGGCTGGCGGGAGCGGCGTGCCAAGGACGCCCGTCAGGTCGGCTCACGCATCCAGTGGCAGGACTCCCCCTCGGACCATCCGCCGGTGGCGCTGCGGACCACGGACGGCGGGGCCCTGGTGTTCTTCTCGACCGTCTACCACCAGCAGCAGACGATGTTCGCCGGGGCGACGATCCGGGTGCCGGCGAATCTGCGGGGCCTGGTGGTGGGGCCGGAGAAGAAGACCAACCGGATGAACTTCACCACCGTCTCGTCCCAGGCGGTCACGGTGCCGGCCAAGGGCTCCGGCAACAAGGTCGTCGTCCTGAACCGGCGGGAGGGCAAGACGTCGGTGGAGCCGCAGTAGCGGAAGTACGGCGCACGCGGCCGGACCGCGGAGACGTCGAAGGGCCGCCGGGGTGATCCCGGCGGCCCTTCGACGTTCGGGCAGAGGGGCGCGGCCCGGTCAGCGGCCGATCGGCCAGGCGTGGGCCTCGTGGTGGTGCGGTTCGCGGTCGTTGAACTCCGCGCAGGCGTCGGTGAGCGACTCCAGCAGCGTCAGCGGGTCGGGCAGCGGGAGTTCGGGGCCGCGCAGCCAGGTCACCGCGGGCTGGTCGCCGGGCAGGGTGGAGGGCGGCAGCAGCACATAGCTGCCGCGGCAGTGCCAGCGCAGCCCCGGATGCTCGTCCATGGTCTCGGGGTGGCAGTCCAGCTCGCAGGGCCACCACTCGTCCTCGTCGTCCGGGGTGCCGCGGGTGGCGGTGAAGAAGAGCATCCGGCCGTCGCCGAAGCCGGCGCCGCTGAGGGTGATCGGGCCGACGTCGATGCCCGCCGCGTCCAGCCGCCCCAGGGCGCTGCGGCCCGCCTCGACGGGGACGTCCAGTACGTCATGGGTGATGCCGGTGGCGGTGATGAAGTTGGCCTGCGGGAGGGTGCGGACCCAGGCGGCGACCTTGTCGCGGTCGGTGGTGGCGACGGTCTGCCAGCCGAAGGAGACCGGGTGCCGGCCCGGGGTGGGACAGCCGATGCGTTCACAGGAACAGCCGTAGCCGGAAGGATGCGCCGCCGGGGCCACCGGGAATCCCGCGTCGGCCGCCGCCAGCAGCAGGTCCTCGCGGCTGCGCGCAGCCGCTGATCCCGTGTCCGTATCGCCGCCGTCCGATCCGCTCTTCGGCCGGCGCAGCCACTGGGAGAACCTGCTCTTGCGTTCCATCTATCCCCTCACTTCGAGCGGTGGTCTGGGATCAATGCTGCCACCATCCTGCTCCTCGGGTGACCGGTGTGCGGATCCGGGGTGAACGAACGACGGAGGAATACCGGCAATTCGGGGCAATGGCGGCACACCGGCTCCACCGGAACCCGGCCGTCCGCCCGCTCAGTCGCGCGGCCGCAGCCCCCGCAGCACCTGGTCGACCAGGACGTCGACGTACTCGTGGGTCAGTTCGCCGGTGCGCATCAGCCAGCGCTGTGAGAAGGGACTCAGCAGCATCTCGACGGCGATCCGTAGATCGATGTCGGCGGCGAGCTCTCCGGTTTCCTGGGCCACCCGCAGCCGGTCGATGTAGAGCCGGGTGCCGGGCTCCATCAGCCGGGCGACGAAGGTGCGGGAGAGCTCCTCGTCGTTCGCGCCGGCCGCCGCGAGGGCCCGATAGGGGGCCTGGAACGCCGGGTCGTTGAATTCGTCGGCGGTGGCCCGCAGCACGGTTTTGAGGTCCGCGGCCAGATCGCCGGTGTCGGGGAGGCCCTCCGCGTCGTACTCGTCGACCCCGGCGGTGAACGCGTCGAGCAGCACGGCGGCCTTGGAGGGCCACCAGCGGTAGATCGTCTGCTTGCCGACCCCGGCCCGGGAGGCGATGCCTTCGATCGTGAGCTTGTCGTAGCCGACCTCGCCGACGAGCACGAGGGCGGCGTCGAAGATCGCGCGGCGGGAGCGTTCGCTGCGGCGGGAGGAGTCGGGGGTCGATGTGTTCGCCATGCCGCGGAGTCTAACCGGGAAGAGGCGAGACGTATCGTCTTGACGAGACGGGATGTCTCGCGGGCTTCCCACGTTTTCGGCTCTCCCGCCGTGGTGGGTTTTCGCCCTTGGGGGGCTTCCCACGTTTTCGGCTTTCCCGCCGTGGTGGGTTTTCGCCCTTGGGGGGCTTCCCACGTTTTCGGCTTTCCCGCCGTGGGTGGTTTCGCCTTCGGCGGGGTGGGGGGTTAGGGCTGCGGCCCCGGTGCGTGGGGGTGCGGTGCCGGGGGCTCCGGGGTGTGTTGTCGGACTGCTTCGCTTTACGTCCGACAACACACCCCTCCGCCCCCGGCACCTCGTGTTTGTGGTGGGGCCGCGGCCCGGTGGGGGGAGTTAGTCGTTGGGCCAGGTGTCGCCCCAGGAGGCGTCGCGGGCCGCTCGGTACTGGGCGCCTTGGCGCTTGGTCACTGTGGTGCGCTGTAGGCCGTTCTGTGTGGTGCACAGGTCCAGGAGGACCTGGCCCTTGCGGAGTTGGGGTTTGCGGATGATGCGGGTGGGGGCGGGGGTGGCGTCGAGGGTGGTGGCGGCGACGTAGCTGAACTTTTCGTCCTCGTACGGGAGGGAGCCGCCCTTGACCTGGCGGTGCAGGGAGGAGCGGCTGACCCGGGCGGAGAAGTGGCACCAGTCTTCGCCGGGGACGATGGGGCAGGTGTCGCTGTGCGGGCAGGGGGCGACGATGCGCAGACCGGCCTCGGTGAGCTGGGTGCGGGCCTCGCGGATGCGGAGGTAGCCGTCGGGGGTGCCGGGTTCGATCAGGACGACGGTGCGGGCCGTGGTGGCCGCGGCGACGACGGCGCGGCGGTCCTCGGGGCGGAGTTCGCCGAGGACGTAGGAGACGGTGACCAGGTCCGTGCCGGCAGGGACGGTCAGGCCCTCGCCGATGGTCTGCCGCTGCCAGGTGATGTCGGGGAGGATCTCGGCGGCCAGTTCCCTGCCGAGGTCCAGGGCGGGCTGGGCCCAGTCCAGGACGGTGCTGTGGTGGCCTTCCCAGGTGGCGGCGGTGGCCCAGGTGGCGGCGCCGGTGCCGCCGCCGATGTCCACATGGGTGGCCGGGGACCAGTCCGGGACGCGGGCGGCGAACGCGGCCAGCGCGGCCCGTACGGCTTCGAAGGTGGCCGGCATGCGGTAGGCGGCGTACGCGGCCACATCCGCGCGGTCGCGCAGGACCGGGGCGTCGGTGGGGGTGCGGCCCCGGTAGTTGGTGATCAGCCGGTCGACTGCCTGCGCGGCCTGCTTGGGTGGCAGGCCGTCGAGCAGGCCCGCCAGCGCGGCGCGCAGTTCCTCGTGCATGGGGGAAATTCTACGGGGCCCGGCGGCGTGCCCTGCCTGGTCAGGTGGCGCGGGACACCGCGCGGGCGAGCCGGGTGGCGGCCGCGGCGCGGGGGGCGCTGCCGCCGTCGCGGCGGCGGGGGTGGACGGTGTTGGCGAGCAGCACGAGGAAGGTGTCGGTGGCGCGGTCCAGGACCAGGCTGGTGCCGGTGAAGCCGGTGTGGCCGGCCGCGCCGCGGCCCGCCAACTCGCCCATGAAATACGGCTGGTCGACGCCGAAGCCGAGGCCGGGCGGGTCGAGGAGGGTGGCGACGGCGTCGGGGCCGAGGATCCGGGCGGTGCCGTAGGTGCCGCCGTTGAGCAGGGTGCGGCAGAGCACGGCCAGGTCCTGGGCGGTGGAGAAGAGCCCGGCGTGGCCGGCGACACCGCCCAGCGCCCAGGCGTTCTCGTCGTGCACCTCGCCGCGGAGCAGGCCGCGGTCCGCCTTGGCCCAGGGCCGCCACTGGTCCTCGGTGGCCGCCACGCCGTGTGGTGCCAGCGGGCCGTACGAGGTGCTGGACATGCCCAGCGGGCCGGTGATGCCGTCGCGGATCAGGGCGTCGAGCCGGTGTCCGGTGCGCTGCTCCAGGATCAGCTGGAGGGCGATGAGGTTGAGGTCGGAGTAGCGGTGGACGGGGGTCCGGCCGCCGGAAGGGGCTGCCGCCTCCCGCCACAGCAGCGCCAGTTGGGCGGCGCGGTCCCGGTGGTCGTAGAAGGGGAGCTCGGGGGCGAGGCCGGAGGTGTGGGTGAGGAGCTGCCGGACGGTGATGCCGGGGGCGAAGGCGGGCAGATCGGCGCGGACCTCGTCGTCGAGGGCCAGCCGGCCGCGTTCGGTCTGCTGGACCGCGGATACGGCGGTGAAGAGCTTGCTGAGCGAGGCGAGGTCGAAGACGGTGCCGACCCGCATCGGCTCCCACCGGTCGCGGGGCAGTTCGAGGCCGCGGTCCCGCTCGGGGTCGTAGGCCCGGTAGCGGTATGCCCAGCCGGCGGCGGCCTCGGCGGCGACGACCGGGCCCCGGCCGGCCAGCACGACGACGCCGGGGGCCCAGGGCGGCCGGCCCTCCGGCAGCGCCCGCACCCCGCGGACCAGCCGTTCCGTCCAGCCGGGGTCCAGCCCGGCGCGGGCCGGTGTTCCGTAGGTGAGTGCCGTCGCGTTCAGAGTCTGGTCCTCTCGCCCGCCGTGCTCCCGTTGCTCTCCCCCCTACGCTGCCACGGGCGGCACATTCCCAGGAAGCTCACGAGCGCCAATACGGCGCAGGAGAGCTGTACGAGCGCCATCGGTACGGCCGTTCGCTCCCCCGCGATGCCCACCAGCGGGGAGGCCACCGAGCCGAGGAGGAAGGTGGAGGTGCCCAGCAGCGCGGAGGCGGAGCCGGCCGCGTGCGGGGTGCGCAGCAGGGCCAGGGTGTTGGTGCTCGGCATGACCAGGCCCATGGCGGACATCAGGACGAAGAGGCCGGCGGCCATCGGGACCAGACCGACCGGGCCGAAGACGCCGGCGGACATCAGGAGCAGGGCGGTCGCGGCGAGGGCGATCAGCGCCAGGCCGGTGCCCAGCACCTTGTCCAGGCCGACCCGGCCGACGAGGAGCTTGCCGTTGATCTGGCCGACGGTCACCAGGCCGATGGAGTTGATGCCGAAGAGCAGGCTGAAGGTCTGCGGGGAGGCGCCGTAGATCTCCTGGATGACGAACGGCGAGGCGGAGATGTAGGCGAAGAGGGCGGCGAAGGCGAAGGCGCCGACGAGGGCGTAGCCGGAGAAGACCCGGTCGGCGAGCAGATCGCGCATGGTGCGCAGGGTCTGGCCGAGGCCGCCGGAGTGCCGGCGGGCGGGCGGCAGGGTCTCGTCGAGCTTGCGCCACACCAGGAGGGTGAGCGCCACCCCGACGGCGGTGAGGACGACGAAGACCCCGCGCCAGTCGGTGAGCCGGAGGATCTGGCCACCGATGAGCGGGGCGACGACCGGCGCCACCCCGGAGATCAGCATCAGGGTGGAGAAGAACCGGGCCATCGCCACGCCGTCGTACAGATCGCGGACCACCGCCCGCGCGATGACGATGCCGGCCGCGCCCGCCAGGCCCTGCAACAGGCGGAAGGCGATGAGGAGTTCGGCGTTGGTGGCGATCGCGCAGAGGGCGGTCGCCAGGATGTAGACCACCATGCCGGCCAGCAGCGGGCGGCGGCGGCCCCACTTGTCGCTCATCGGGCCGACGATCATCTGCCCCAGCGCCATGCCCGCCAGGCAGGTGGTGAGGGTGAGCTGGACGGTGGCGGCCGGGCTGTGCAGGGCGGCGGTGACCTGCGGCAGGGCCGGGAGGTACATGTCCATGGAGAGCGGCGGGACCGCCGTGAGGCCGCCGAGGACGAGGGTGACGAGGAGGCTGGTGCGGCGGGACGCGGCCGGTGCTGCTGCCGCGCCCCGCTCGGCTATGGCGGGAAGGTCCTGGGTCTCGGCCGTGCCGGGCTCCGTCATGCGGGTCTCCATGGTGATAGATGGCTGCACCATGGTGTCATGCGGGAGGCGGCTTCTGACCGTTTTGGAACCGGTCTTTGGGCTTAGGACGGACCTCCCCAGGCCCTACGACAAACGTCCCGGATCAGGCCGGCTTCAGGCCCGGGTCGCCCGCTTCGGAGACGAACGAGGCGGCGGTCTGCACCGCGGCCCCGGGGGTGGTGACGGCGGACACCGTGCGGTAGTCGGCGCGGGCGGTGTCCTGTTCGAGGGTGACGGTGAGGTAGCCGCGCCGGCCGTTGTAGAACTTCAGGTGCGGGTTGGCGGCCAGGTAGGTGTCCCAGTTGGCCGGTTTGTCCGCGCCGTTCTTGCCACTGGCGATCGAGGTGGTGACCAACTCCACCCCCGCGGTGCGCGAACCGGGGTCCGCGAAGTCCTTCTTGATGTCGAAGGCGTAGTGGACGTGCACATCGCCCGTGAGGACGACGAGGTTGTCCACACCCGCCGACTCGGCACCGGCCAGCACCCGGTCGCGGGAGGCCGCGTAGCCGTCCCAGGCGTCCATGCTCAGCTGGTAGCCGGGGCCGGTGGCGTTGCGCCGCTCGGAGAACGTGACCTGCTGCGGCAGCACGTTCCAGCGCGCGGTGGACTCCCGCCAGCCGTCGATCAGCCAGCGCTCCTGGGCGGCGCCGGTCAGGGTGCGCGCGGGGTCCCGGGACTCGGCGCCCGGGGCGTGCCAGCCGTCGCCGTACGCCTGGTCGGAGCGGTACTGGCGGGTGTCGAGAATGTCGAACTGGGCGAGCTGCCCGTACTGGAGGCGGCGGTAGAGCCGGCAGTCGGCGCCCTGGGGCCGCTGCGGGCGGCGCAGCGGCTGGTTCTCCCAGTACGCGCGGTAGGCGGCGGCCCGGCGGACGAGGAACTCGGCGGGCGGGAGGTGGTCCTCGCTGATGTCGGAGGCGTAGTTGTTCTCCACCTCGTGGTCGTCCCAGGTGACGATGAAGGGGTGCGCGGCGTGCGCGGCCTGGAGGTCCGGGTCGGACTTGTAGAGGGCGTAGCGCAGCCGGTAGTCCTCCAGCGTGACCGTCTCGCGGTTGAAGACCGCGGGCAGCGTGCGGTCGGTGTAGTTGCGGGCACCGCCGTTCGCGCCGACCGGGTACTCGTAGAGATAGTCACCGAGGTGGAAGACGACGTCGAGGTCCTCCTCGGCCAGGTGGCGGTAGGCCGTGAAGTAGCCGTCGTGGTATGCCTGGCAGGAGACCGCAGCGAGCTTCAGATCCGAGATCCGGGCGCTGCGGGTGGGCGCGGTGCGGGTGCGGCCGACCGGGCTGATCCAGCTGCCGGCGCGGAAGCGGTAGTAGTAGACGCGGTCGGGCGCGAGACCGGTGGGCTCGATGTGCACGGAGTGGTTGAACTCCGGGTGGGCGTCGGCGCGGCCCTGGCCGGCCAGCCGCTTGAAGTGCTCGTCGTAGGCGACTTCCCAGCGGACGGTGACTCTGGCGTTGGGCATCCCTCCCCCACTCTCAACTTCGTTCGAGCGGGGGGACCCCCATCCAGGCTCATACGGACGCGGAGCGAGGCGGGTCCACAGCACGACGGAGCCGGGCTGCGGGTCACCGGAGGCGACGCCGAGGGTGAACGGGTTCTCGGTGATCTTCCGCGCATCGGCCTCGGCGGCGTAGGCGGCGCCCGCGCCCGGCAGGTTCGTCGCGAAGGCGAGCGCCGCGGCGGCCCCGGTGGCGGTGAGGAAGCGGCGGCGGCCGAAGTGCGCGGCCGCGGCCCGGATCTCCTGCTCGTGCGGTGCGTGGTGAGTCATCTGGCCCTCCCCTGAAGGCGGTTGTCGCAGAGCCCGTAGGGGATCCATTCCAGGGGCGCGGGACGGCGCGGTGCTGTCCCGTGCACGACACAGACATGACAGCTGGATGAGGACTGGGCCCGCACCGGACGCGGTCGGACAATCACGGCACCGGCCGTGCCTCCGTAGGATTCACGGCATGGCTGAACTGATGGTGCGCGACGGCACCTGGACCTTCGACGGCGACGCCGTGCGCATCGTGCCGGGCCGCGAACGCGGGGTCCACAAACTCCGCCAGGACCTTGGTGAGTTCACGGTGCCGCTGGCCGCGCTGGCCGGGATCGCCCTCGAACCGGGCCGTAAGGGCGGCCGGCTGCGACTGCGGCTGCGGGAAGGCGCGGATCCGCTGCTTCAGGCCACCGGCGGCGGTCTGCCGGACGAGGCGAACCCGTACCGGCTGACCGTCGACGCCGGACGGGTCGAGGTCGCCGAGTACTTCGTCGACACCGTACGCCAGGCCCTGATGCTGGAGCAGATACCGGACGGGCCCGCCGACCGCTATCTGCTGCCCGGTCCGTCCGTACCGCTGTCGGCCGCCGGGGTGGACGGTGTCGCCACCTTCGACGGCGAACGGGTGCACCTCGAATGGCGCTGGAACACCAGCGAGACCAAGCGGGACTGGGGCCCTCGGAACTTCGCGCTCAGCGCCCTGGAGGCGGTGGAGTGGCGGGCCGCCGCCGGTCTGGAGTCCGGCTATCTCCGGTTCCGGCCGCGCGGGGCGACGGAGCGGCTCAAGCCGGAGCGCGACCCCAACTCCATCGAGCTGTGGGGCTTCAAGAAGGAGAGTGGCACCACCGCGCTGCTGGCGGCCGCGGTCGCGGCGCGGCTGCCGCATCCGTCGGCCGGTGCGGGCACTGCCCTGCCTGCGGCGGCCCCGGCCACGCCGCACACACCGGCCGCGCCGCTCGCCCCGGCCGCTCCCCCGGCGTCCGCCGCCCCCGCCGAGGACCATGACGCCCTGCTGCGCCGGCTGCGCGAACTGGGCGACCTGCACCGCGACGGCATCCTCACCGAGGAGGAGTTCACCGCTACCAAGGCGGCGGTCCTGCGGCGCTTCCACACCGGGGGCTGAGTCGCGGCGGCGGCGCCCCGTCCGCCGCCCGTACGCCGTTTACGCTGCCGCCATGGCAGAGAACACAGAGCCGGCACGAGCAGCACGGACGACACCGATGGCACGGGCCGGGCAGGTGGGCGGGGTGGCGACCGCGCCCCGGCCCACCCTGCCGGCACCGACCTCGCGGGGCGGGCAGAGCACCCGGACGGCCCCGGCCGCACAGGAGGCACGGCAGGACGGGGCAGCGCCCCGGCAGGTGGCCGTGGTCACCGGTGCCGGCTCCGGCATCGGGCGGGCGGTCGCCCTCGCGCTGATCGCCGCCGGCTGGACGGTGGTACTGGCCGGGCGGCGCGCGGAGGCGCTGGCGGAGACCTCCCGGCTGGCCGGCCCGGCCGGTCCCGACGGCCCCGCGATCATGACGATGCCGACCGATGTCACCCGCCCCGAGCAGGTCGACGCCCTGTTCGCCGCCGTCCGCGAGCGGTTCGGGCAGCTGGACCTGCTCTTCAACAACGCGGGCACCTTCGGCCGGGCGGTGCCGCTGGAGGAAGTGGCGTACGAGGACTGGCGCGCCGTCGTCGATGTCAACCTCACCGGTTCCTTCCTCTGCGCCCAGGCCGCCTTCCGCGCCATGAAGGCCCAGGAACCACAGGGCGGACGGATCATCAACAACGGCTCGATCTCCGCCCACACCCCGCGCCCGCACTCCATCGCCTACACCGCCACCAAGCACGCGATGACCGGCCTGACCAAGTCGCTCTCCCTGGACGGCCGTCCGTATCAGATCGCCTGCGGCCAGATCGACATCGGCAACGCGGCGACCGAGATGACCGGCCGCATGCAGACCGGCATTCTCCAGGCGAACGGCCAGACGGCGGCCGAGCCGGTGATGGACGCGACGGATGTCGCCCGCACGGTCGTGCAGATGGCCGCACTGCCGCTGACGGCCAATGTGCAGTTCGCGACGGTGATGGCCACCAACATGCCGTACATCGGGCGGGGTTGAGGAAGCGACGAGGGGGAGGGCGGCCCATCGGATCCCGTACGACCCCTGCCCACTTTCCCCTTCCGGTGGCACCCTGAGAGCCTGCCCTCGCACCCGGCCGGGCCGACCGGCCGGGGTGTGAAGACAGGCGCTTCCTCGAATCCGCACCTCTCGTCTGCCGGGCCGCCCCCGTGCGGCCCGTCCCCACGCGGCCGCGCACGCCCGCCGTACGCGGCCCCCGCAGAAGGAGTTCCGCGTGAGACGAACCGCTCGCGGCATACCGGCAGTTCACGGCATACCGGCGCCGCGCCCCGCAGGCAGATCCCGGGCCGCCCTCGGCACCCTGACAGCCGCCGGTACCCTGCTCGCCCTCCTGCTCCCCACCGGCCCGGCCGGCGCAGCCACCCCGCAGCCCGGCCACCGCACCGCCACCCCGCGGACCACCCCCGTCGCCTTCTGGACCGCCGACCGGATGCGCGCCGCCGCACCCCTGGACCCCGCCACACCCACGAAGCGGTCCGCCCCCGCTGCGGTGGCGCGCAGCGCCCCGCTCACGGTGTCCCCCACCCTCCCCCGACTCCCCCGGACCGGCGCGCCGTTGCCCGGCGCTCTCCCCCAGGCCGGCGGCCCGTGGACCGGCGGCGGCGCGGTCGTCAAAACGACCGGCCGGGTGTTCTTCACCTACCAGGGCCGCAATGCCTCCTGCTCCGGCGACGCGGTCACCAGCGGCAACAAGAGCACCGTGATCACGGCGGGGCACTGTGTGAAGCTCCAGGGCGCCTGGCACACCAACTGGGTCTTCGTCCCCGGCTACCACGACGGCCAGGCCCCGTACGGCAAGTGGCCGGCGTCCAAGACGCTCGCCACTCCCCAGTGGACGGCGAGCGAGGACATCAACTACGACGTCGGGGCCGCGGTGGTCGCCCCGCTCGACGGCAAGAAGCTCACCGATGTCGTCGGCGGCCAGGGCCTGTCCTTCAACTCCGGCTACAGCAAGGCGATGTACGCCTTCGGCTTCCCCGCGGCGGCCCCGTACGACGGCAGCAAGCTCATCTATTGCAGCGGCACCACCTTCAAGGACCCGCTGTTCTCCCAGGACCACGGGCTGTCCTGCAACATGACCGGCGGCTCCAGCGGCGGCCCCTGGTTCACCTCGTTCGACGAGAAGACCGGCACCGGCCTCCAGTCCTCGGTGAACAGCTTCGGCTACCAGTTCTGGGCCAACACCATGTTCGGCCCGTACTTCGGCGACGACGCCAAGAACCTCTACAACGAGGCGCAGAAGTCCTGATCCAGGCACCCTGACCCACGCCCCGGGGGCCGCCCGGCGATGTCCGTGCGGCCCCCGACCGCTCAGCCGAGGACGCCCTCAGGCCACGAGACGCAGGACGTCCGCCAGGCCGCGCTCTCCGGTGCGGTTCTCGGCCGGCAGGAGGTAGGTCCGCAGGCCGCAGGCGCTGGCGCCGCCGTCACGGACCGGGTTGTCGCCGACCATGAGGGTGGCCCGCGGCGCGGCGCCGAGACCGGCACACGCCTGGAGAAACAGCTGGGGATCGGGCTTCTCGCGGCCCTGCTCGCAGGAGATGACGCAGCTGTCTATCAGGGCGTCGAGTCCGTGGTGGGCGAGGTGGGTGCGCAGGTCCCACGGGAAGTCGCTGACGATGCCGATGCGCAGTCCACGGGCGCGGAGTGCGCGCAGGACGGGCTCGGTGTCGGGGTAGGGGACCCAGGCGTCCGGGGCGGCGAGTTCCCGGTAGGCCGCGTCCTCCGCGCCACGGAGGAAGTCCACCCGGCTCCACCACCCGCACATGGCCCGGCGGTGCCGTTCGGGGGAGAGATCCCGGCACTCCTGGAGGGCGACAACGGCGGGCTCCCGGAAGGCGGTTCGCAGCTGACGGGCCACCTCGGCCTCGGCACCGGGCGCGTCGAGCAGGGCGAGCCGGCCGGCGGCGGCGCCCACCCGGCGCAGCCAGGTGGGCAGGGGGATCATCTGGAAGATGGTGTTGCTGAAGTCGAACAGCACGGCCTGCACCCGGGGCACGGGTGCGGCCATCTCGGTTTCGGTGAGGCGATAGGTGCTCGGGGTTTCGAACAGGGTCTGTATCACGAGGCGGGCTCTTCGGGGGCGACTGTCTCCACGGGGACTCCGAGGTCGCGGATGGCCGCGAGTTCCGCCGCGGGGGTGCCGGTGTCGGCGATGACCGCGGTGTAGTCGGCCACGGTGCCGTACGCGTAGGTGGCGGTCTTGCCGAATTTCGAATGGTCCACCAGGAGCAGGGCCTGCTCCGCGGACGCGAGCATGGCCAGCTTCACCTCGACGTAGTCGTTGAGGGGGTGGAAGAGCCGGCCCTCCAGGATGGCGGTGGCGGACATCAGGGCCAGGTCGGCATGGATCTTTGACAGGGCGCGGGTGACGGCGGGGCCGGTGCAGGAGTTGAAGTCGCCGCGGTAGCGGCCGCCCAGCAGGGTGACGGCCGCTCCGGGCGCGGATCCGAGGCGCTGTGCCAGGCCGACCGAGTTGGTGACGACATGGATCTGGTCCAGCTCGGCCAGCGCCGGGATCAGGGGGAACAGGGTGGTCGAGTCGTCCATGAGGACCGTGCTCCCCGGCTTGATCCGGTCGGCGACGGCCGCACACAGCGCGTTCTTGGCCGCGAGACCGCTGTTCTCCCGGAAGCGGGTGGCGGTCTCCATGGTGAGCGCGGGAAAGGCGACGGCCCGTCCGCGCTCCTTGCGCAGCAGATGGCGCCCCGCGAGGTGGTCCAGGTCCCGGTGCATCGTCATGAGGCTCACCCCGAAGTGCCGGGCGAGGGTGTCGATGCGGGTCTCACCGTGTTCGGCGACGTATCGCAGGATGGCCTGCCGCCGCTCCTCGACGACGGCATGCGACGGTCGCGTACGGGCGGGCACAGCAGGTCTCCTTCCCCTCCGTGACCTGGCCGGTCCCGCGGTGCGGGACGGACCGGACGGGGACCGGGATGAACGTTCGGCGTGGGTGGAGGTCGCAGGGCGGTTGTCCGGTGGCTCCAGTTTCGCAGTCTCGCACACGGGCCGCTACGCACCGTCCACGGTGACCAGCACCTTGACCTGCTCGGGGTCGACGGATGCGGTGAAGGCTTTGGCGGCGTCCTCCAACGCGTAGGTGGCGGTGACGAAATCGGCCGGGTCGACGGCTCCGGACGCGAGGAGGGACATGGCGGCGCGGTAGTCCTCGGCGGTGTACATCAGGGTGCCCTCGATCCGGATCTCCCGGTCCTGGAGCAGGTCCAGGCGGACCGGTGTGCCACCGGCGGCCCCCACGCCCACGACGACGATCCGGCCGCCCTTGGCCACCAGGCCGGTGGCCTGGGCCATGGACTGCTCGCGCGCCACGCAGTCGAAGACGACGTCGGCGGGCCCGCCGAGCGCGCCATGGGCCCGCCCGACCAGATCGGGGTCGGCCGCGGGCAGCGCCGCGTCGGCGCCGAGCCGCAGCGCCCGCTCCCGCTTGCCCGGCAGCAGGTCGGTGACCACGATCCGGGCGGCACCGGCGTGCCGGGCGGCGATCAGGGTGAACAGACCGATGGGGCCGGCACCGAGGACGGCGACGGTGCGGCCGGTGAGGTCGCCGGCCTTGGCCACCGCGTGCACGGGGGTGGCCAGCGGCTCCACGAGGGCGGCCTGGATATCGGTCATGCCGTCGGGAACGCGGTGCACGCGGCCGGCAGGGATGGTGAACAGGTCGGCCATCGCGCCGGGCGTCTGACAGCCGAAGACCTTCAGTTCCTGGCAGATGTTGTAGCGGCCGGAGCGGCACTGGGGGCACCGGCCGCAGTACAGGCCGGGTTCGACGATCACCCGGTCGCCGGGCGCGAAGTCATCGGCTCCGCGCCCCGTGGCGGCCACCCTGCCCACCGCCTCGTGGCCGGGGCGGTAGGGCAGGTCGATGAACGGGTGGTGACCGGCTGCGGCATGGGTGTCGGAGCCGCACACGCCGACGACCGTGGTGCGCACCAGGAGTTCGCCGTCCCCGGGGACGGGGGCGGGCACCTGCTCAAGGGTGATATCGGTGAGGGAGCGGACGAGCACACGGCGGATCTGCTCGGTCATGGTGAGGGGTTCCGTTCGGTTCGGGCGTTCACGCGGTGGCGGGGCCGGGCTGGATCCGGGTCGTGGCGGCGGCCCTCATTTGACCGCTCCCAGGGACAGGCCGCGCACCAGCTTGTCCTGGGCGGCGAATCCGGCGATGAGGACCGGCAGCGACACCAGCGTGGCCGCCGCGCAGAGCCGGGCCAGGAACAGGCCCTCGTTGGTGATGAAGCCCACCAGGAACACGGGTGCGGTGGACGCCTTCGTCGCGGTGAGGTTCACGGCGAACATGAACTCGTTCCAGCTGAAGATGAAACAGATCAGTGAGGTGGCGGCGAGTCCCGGCATGGCGACCGGCGCGACGATCCGCAGCAGCACGGTGGGCAGTCCGGCCCCGTCGACCTCGGCCGCCTCAAGGATCTCTCTGGGTACCTCGGCGAGGAACGACCGCATCATCCAGACCGCGATCGGCAGGTTCATCGAGGTGTAGAGGACGACGAGCGTCCAGATGTTGTCCAGCATCCCGGTGTTCTTGACGATCATGTAGACCGGCAGCAGGGCCGCGATGAGCGGAAGGAACTTCGTGGACAGGAAGAAGAACATCACGTCGGTCCACTTCTCGACCGGCTTGATGGACAGCGCGTAGGCCGCCGGCACCGCCAGGACGAGGACCAGCAGGGTCGAGAAGATGCTGGCCATGGCCGAGTTGAGCAGATATGGGGTGATGTCCCGGTCCAGCAGCAGCGCGTACTGGTCGAGGGTGAGCGGCGCGAACGGACTGGGCGGGTTGGTCGCCGCGTCGGACTCCTGATGGAAGGACGTGAGCACCAGCCAGGCCACCGGCACGAAGAAGGCCAGGGTGGCCAGCCAGGCGACGAAGGTCCACAGCGGCGACAGCCGCGGCGTCTGCCCGTCGTCGTCGCCGCGACGACGACGGCGGCGGAGTCTCTGGACGACGGTGCCGGACGCTGCCGGGGTGGTCGTGGCGGTCATCGGGACACCTCCTCACGGAACAGGGAGGCGACGACCCGCAGGGCGAACGTCGCGATGACGATCGAGCCGATCACCACGACGACGCCTGCGGCCGCGGCCTGGCCGTACTCGAACTTGCGGAACATGGTCAGGTAGATCTCGTAGGGCAGGTTGGTGGTCCGGGAGCCGGGCCCGCCCTGGGTGATGGTGTAAACCGCGTCGAAGGTCTGCACGACGAAGATGCTGCCGAGCACGGTGCCCAGCTCGATGTACTGCCGCAGGTGCGGCAGCGTGATGAGGCGGAAGGTCTGGAGCGCGGAGGCCCCGTCGACCCTGGCGGCCTCCAGTACGTCACCGGGCTGGGCCTGGAGACCGGCCAGCAGGATGAGCATCATGAACGGGGTCCACTGCCACACCAGCGCGATCACCAGGGCCGGCATGGGGAAGGACGACACCCAGTCGACGGTGGGGCCGTTGTCCGCGCCGAAGAGCCGGTAGACGGCGTTCAGGGTGCCGTTGAGGAGGCCGTAGTCGGGGTTGTATATGGCGTGCTTCCACAGCAGCGCGGCGGCGACCGGCATGACCAGGAACGGGGCGATGAGCAGGGTCCGCGCGAGGCCCCGGCCCAGGAAGCGGCGGTCGAGCAGCAGGGCCAGGCCCAGTCCGAGGAGCACGCTGAGGATGACCACGGACGCGGTGAGCACGGCGGTGTTGACGACCGCGGAGCGCAGCCGCGCGTCGGTGAAGACGACGGTGTAGTTGGACAGGCCGGTGAAGTGCCGGTCGCCCGGCTGAAGAATGTTCCACTGGAAGGTGGAGATGACGAGGGTGGCCACGAACGGCAGCTGGGTGACGATGATCGTGAAGATCAGCGCCGGCAGCAGCGGGAAGCGCCGCCGCCATCTGCGGTGGCCGGTGGGCTTGCCGCGGCGGGCCGGTGGCCGCCCGGTCTTCTCGGATGGACGGGTGTGCGTGCTCATGGGCTGACTTTCCGCCGCCGTCGGCGGCCGGGGATCGGTGGACTGGTGCCCCGGCCGGACGCGGTGCCGGCCGGGGAGAAGCGGGCTACCTGTGCTTCTCGGCAACGTCCTCCGCCTGCTTCTGGCCGTCGTTGAGCGCCTTGTCCACGCTGGTCTTGCCGGCGATGGCGGCGGAGATCTCCTGCGTCACCTTGGTCCCGAGGTCCTGGAACTCGGGGATGGCGACGAACTGGATGCCCACCGTGGGCCGCGGCTGGACGCCCGGGTCGACCGGGTCGGCCTGCTGGATGGACCGAAGGGTGATACCGCCGAACGCGGCTGCGGCCTTCTTGTACTGGGGGATCGCATAGGTGCTGGCCCGCTTCCCGGCGGGCACCCGCGCCCAGCCGAGCTTCGCGCCGACGAGCTTCTCGTACTTCTTGCTGGACGCCCAGAGCATGAACTTCGAGGCGGCGTCGGCGTTCTTGGTGGTCTTCGGCATCGCCCACGCCCAGGCCCACAGCCAGCCGCTGCTCTTGGTCTTCTCCACGGGTGCATACGCGTAGCCGATCTTGCCGGCCGCCTTGCTGGTGCGGGGGTCCTCCAGCGAGCCGGCCGCGCTGGTGGCGTCGTACCACATGGCGACCTTGCCCTGGCTCATGGCGTTCAGGCACTCGGTGAACCCGGACTGCGCCGCGCCCGCCTGACCGTGCTTGCGGACCAGGTCGACGTAGAACTGCGTGGCCTTCTTGAAGCCCGCACCGTTGACCTGCGCCTTCCAGTCCTTGGTGAACCAGGTGCCGCCGAAGGTGTTGACCACGCTGGTCAGCGGGGCCCCGAGCTCGCCCCAGCCGGGCAGGCCGCGCAGGCAGATGCCCTTCATCCCCGGCTTCGCGCCGTCGGCCTTCGCGGCGAGGTCGGCCACCTGCTGCCAGCTCGGATGGCTGGGCATCTTCAGGCCCTTCTCGGCGAAGACGTCCTTGCGGTACATGAGGAAGGACGACTCGCCGTAGAACGGCAGCGCGTAGAGCCTGCCGTCCTCGCCGGACAGCGACTGCACCATCGGCGTGAGCAGGTCGCTCTTGTCGAAGTCCTTGGACGGGTCGACGTAGCCGTTCAGGTCGTGCAGCCACCCGTTCTTGTGCCAGATGGGCACCTCGTAGGCGCCGATCGTGGTGACGTCGTACTGGCCGGCGCCGGTCGCGATGTCCTGGGTGGCCTTGTCGCGCAGCTCGTTCTCGGGGAGGACCGTGAAGTTCACCTTGATGCCGGTGTCCTTCGTGAAGGTGCTCTTCGTCAGCTTGGCGATGTCCTCCATCTGGGGGTTGCCGACCATCAGCACATTGATGCTCTTCCCGCCCTCCGGGGACGCGCCGGTTCCGGCGCCGGAACAGGCGGTGGCGAGCAGGGCGATGGCGGTGGCGCCGGCGAGGAGAGCATATCTGGTCGATCCGGTCGATCTCATGACGGGGGACCTCTCGTGCGGGTGGGCGGGGAACGGCCTGGGGGGTCCCACGGCGGCGCCGCTCGTGGGAACAGCTGCTCAGCGGGGTGAAATCGCGCGGAACCTCGACTGGGGCGTGGCCGGGGAAGGGGGTGTGGATGCCTCCCTGGGGTGGTGGGTACGGCATCTCTGGCGGAATTAATATCAGGTTAGTGGGCCGTTGTTAACGCATCTTGCGAGAAATTCTTGTGAGATCTCTCGTCAGTCCGTCTCCGCGGGGCAAGGTCTCCGGGGCGAGATCTCCGGGCGGAGCGCCGAACAGCTGCGCCCGCCCCTGCCTCCGTCACCCCCAAGGAATCCCGCACGGGCGCCGGACCAAAACACACAGACCGGGCACTCCGGGGGGCAGCGCCTGCGCCGGCGTCAGTCGGCTCGCGGGTGGGTGGCCGTGACGGCCAGGCAGGCCAGGATCCAGGTGCCGCGGTCGTCGCGGCGCAGGTCGACCCTGCTGGAGAGGGCGTGGACGAGGGTGAGGCCGCGGCCGTGCTCGTCCGGATCGTCCGTCGCGGAGGGCTCGCGGGGCGGGGCGGGGTCACCGTGATCACCCACCGCGATACGCAGCGTGCCCGGACCGAGGGTCAGACACAGCGACATCTCGCTCCGCCCGTGCAGCGCCGCGTTCGCGGCGAGCTCGCCGACGATCAGGACGGCCGCGTCCCGCTCATCGTCCGACAGGTGCCAGCGACCGAGCAGATCGGCGGCGATCCGGCGCAGGCAGCCGACCAGGGCCTCCTGCGCCGGGAGCGTGAACTGGGCCTTCGGGGAACGACGCGGGGTCCAGGCCCTCGGACCCGGGAGCATGACGTCGATCCACGGCACGAGGGGCGAAGGCCCGGGGAGGATCGAGGGGGCGATGTCGGGGGACATGACGGAAGCTTTCAGGCTTGCGGGCGGAGCCGGTGCCACGTCACGTGGCGGGTGACCGAGCCGCAGAGAGCGGGGAGGCCGCGGGTTTGCCTTGAGACCTGTCTACGCCCACCTGCACCCATTTACAATAGATTTTCCCAGAAAATCTCAGAAAATGCGATAAGCGATCAATCTGCATCGCATGTAACGAGGTAATGGCGCCGGCCGCCCGGGGCGCTCACTCCCCCGCCCCGGGCGCATCCAGGCGGGCCCAGAGCGGCCCGAGAGCATGTAGCGCCTCCTGGTACACCTGGTACGCCTCCTCCAGCACCGCGACCCGGTCGGCGCCCGGTTCATGGCGCCTGAGGACGGACGTACCGGCGCGCGGATCCTGTACGCCGTCGAGCAGCCCGACGGCGGAAGCCGCGAGCAGGGCCGCTCCCCGGGCGGCGCTCTCCTCGACATCCGTCACCACGACCGGCCGCTGGAGCGCATCGGCGAACATCTGGCTCCAGACGTCGCTGCGCGCCGCACCGCCGGTCAGCCGGGCCGGCCCGGTGAGGCGCAGCCTCGAACGGAGCGCGTCGACATGCCATCGGTGGTTGAGGACGACGCCTTCCATCAGGGCCCGCAGCAGATCACCCCGTTCATGCCAGCCGCGCATACCGAGGAACGTCCCGGAGGCGGGCTGCCGATGCGGGGACCCGTAGACGAACGGGTGGAACAACACCTCCGACCGGCCCGCCAGATGCGCCGCGGCTTCCTGGCCGATCAGGTCGTAGACGTCGTCACGGTGCCCGGCCGGTGCGCCCATGACCCGCAGGAACCATTCCAGGTTCGCCACGGATGCGGGCGAGGTGGACATGATCATCCACCATCCCTGGCGGACGAATCTGCGGACCTGCCACCGGAGATCGACGACGGGGCGGTCACTGATCACCTGATTGATGCTGAACGACCCGGCGACCAGGCAGAGTTCACCCGGGCCCGTGCCGCCGATGCCGAGCGCGGCCGCGTCGACGTCGTGTGCGCCGGTGACCACGGGCGTGCCGGCAGTGAGCCCGGTGGCCGCCGCGGCCGCGGGGGTGACCGTTCCGCACACCGCGTCGCAGGCCAGTACGGGCGGCAGCTTGGCAGCGAGCCCGCCGAGCCCGTAGAGGTCGAGCAGCTCCTGCGAGTAGCCGCCCTGACGCAGGTCGGTGAACGAAGCACTGGAGTCCGTGGGGTCGGTGGCCACCACACCCGTCAGATTCAGCCGCAGCCAGTCCTTGCAGGACAGCAGCCAGCGGGCACGCTCCAGCACGCCCGGCTCGTGACGCGCCAGCCAGGCCAGCAGGGCGGCCGGGGAACCCGCGAAGGGAACGGTGCCCGAGAGCGCGAGGGCACGCGCCCAGACCGGTGTTTCCCGCCATGCGGCCAGCATCGGATCGGCCCGGGTGTCCATCGCGACGATCGCGGCCCGCACCGGTCGTCCCCGCTCATCGACGGCGTAGAGGCCATCACCGTGCCCGGTCAGCCCCACCGAGGTGACGGCCCGCCGCCCCTCCGCGCCCGCCGCGGCGAGGCAGTTCCTGATGGCCCCGTGCGCGGTCCGCCACACGTCGTCCATGTCCCGCTCGACCCAGCGGGGCCGCGGGGTGCTCAGCGGCACCGTACCGATCCCGCGCGCCACCTGCCGGCCGGCCGCATCGAACAGCACCGCCTTCGTCGCGGTGTGTCCCGCATCGACGCCGAGCACCAGATCACGCGGCACCGCTCACACCCACCCCAGCTCACGGGCGTTGACCGCCGCCGCGCAACGGCCGGTCGCGGCCAGTTCGGCGACGGCCTCGGCGACGAGTCGCGCCGAGCGCACCGTCGTGGTCGTCGTGTCACCGGCGTAGTGGGTGGTGAGCGTGACGTTGTCCAGCCCGCGCCAGGGGCTGTCCGCCGGGAGGGGCTCCCGGTCGTGCACATCGAGCCCGGCGCCGGCGATGCGGTGGCTCACCAGGGCGTCGTACAGGGCGCCGGTGTCGACCAGCCGGCTGCGCGCGGTGTTGACGAAGTAGGCGGCCGGCTTCATCAGGGCGAACTGCCGCGCACCGATGAACCGCTCGGTCTCGGCCGTCAGCCGGGCGAAGACCTGCACGACATCGGACTCACGGAAGACCGTATCCAGACTGTCGGCGCGCACGACCGAGTGCCGCGCCAGCACATCGTCGGGCACATAGGGGTCGTAGGCGAGCAGACGCGAACCGACACCCCCCAGCCACGCGGCGAACGCCCGCCCCACATGCCCGAACCCGACCATCCCGACGGTGCTTTCACCGGTCTCGCGGCCGGGACCACTGACGTCCTTCCGCCACCCACCGGCCTTCACCGAGGCGTCCGCACGGACGATGTCCCGCGCCTCCGCGAGCATCAGACCGACGGCGAGCTCGGCCACGGCCGAGGCATTGCGGCCGAAGACCGGTACGACGGCCACGCCGCGGGCGGAGGCAGCGGCGACATCGACATTCTCCAGCCCCGTACGTGCCACGCACACGGCCCGCAGCTCCGGGGCGGCCCGGAGCACCACAGCGGGAACCGGGGCGAAGTGCACGGCCAGCACCTCGGCCCCACCCACCGCCGCCACGATCTCCTCGGGCACCGCCACGGCCTCGGGCCCCTCCCGCTCCATGACCTGCTGAGCCGCATGCTGCTCCGCCTTGGTCCCCGCCCAATCGACACTGCGGACAGGCCCGAAGCGCGCACCACAGCCCGCTGCCAGGGCATCGACGTAGTACTCGGCAGGGATGAAACGGTCACCGACAATCAGCACGCGCAATGAGCTCTCCGCTCGTCCTGGCGACCTCGCACCGGCCCCCGCGCCCCCACCCACCCGCGCCCGCCGCGATCGTGCCCCTCCCGCGATCGTCCCACCTTCCCGGACGGCACGCCCGGCGTCGGGCGACGGCCTGCTGCGCTGAACTGGGGCGAGATCCGGCGGCCGGGCACGGCGAGGAAAGCTCAGCTGCGCGGAGGAATTCTGGCGGGGCGGCCACGGCCCTGATCAGGGTGTTTTCCCTGATCAGCGACGGTGGGTGGCGGACGAGTCGGCCTGTACGCCGGGTTCTGTCGCCCCCGGTCCTTGCGGGCCGGGGGGAGACGGCCATCCATCTAGGGCTGTCGTTGCCGGCAGCCTCGTGCGGTCTACCCGCGGACTCGGGCGGGCAGCCCTCGGTCGTCCGCGCAGGGGCATCAGCCGATGCCCCCTCTTGACCTTGCTCCGGGTGGGGTTTACCTAGCCCTCCGAGTCACCTCGGAGGCTGGTGGTCTCTTACACCACCGTTTCACCCTTACCGGAGGCCGAAGCCTCCGGCGGTTTGCTTTCTGTGGCACTGTCCCGCGGGTCACCCCGGGTGGGCGTTACCCACCACCCTGCCCTGTGGAGCCCGGACGTTCCTCGGGAGGATCGTGAGATCCCCACGCGGCCGTCCGGCCGGCTCGTCCGCCGTGCCGACCATGCTACCCGTAGGGGGCACCCGTCCCTGCCAGGCCCGCTACCGGGGCCGTGGGCAGGGCCGTTGACGGGGAAGTTCGTGCTTGACCTTGTCGCAGCGGCAACGTTTCTACTGAGCGCATGAGAATCGGTGAGCTTGCAGGTCTGATCGGGATCAGCACCCGTGCCGTGCGCCACTACCACCATCTCGGGCTGCTGCCCGAGCCGGAGCGCCGGGCCAACGGGTACCGGGACTACGGGCTGCGGGACGCGGTCGCGCTGGCGCGGGTGCGCCGGCTGACGGAGCTGGGGCTCGGGCTGGACGAGGTGCGGGACGTCCTCGCCGACGACGCCGGGCGCGAGCTGCACGAGGTGCTGGACGAGCTCGACGCGGACCTGGCCCGCCAGGAGGAGGAGCTGCGGCTGCGGCGGGCCCGGCTGGCGGCCGTGCGCCGGCAGGCCGCGGAGCACGGGGGGCTGCCCGCCGAGGGGCCGGTGTCGGACGAACTGGCGGCGCTCTTCGCGGAGATGGCACGTACCTCGGCAGCGCGGCCGGGCCCGGAGCCCGCCATGGCGTCGAAGGAGCGGGAGGTGCTGGCGCTGCTCGAATCGATGGCGGGCGAGGAGGGGAACAAGCGGATGGTGGAGCTGCTCGGGGAGGCGACCGCGGCGCCGGGGGCGATGGAGCGGGCGTATGAGGTGTACGGGCTGCTCGATGCGCTGGTGGACGCCGGGACGGACGATCCGCGGGTGGAGGAGGCCGCGCGGGCGCTCGCCGGCTGCATTCCGGACTCGATGATCGCGGAGGTCAGCGGGGAGGACTGGGCACGGGCGGCCGGGCCGGGCGCGGAGGCGGACGACGGCTTCCTGGCGGCGTACTACGCGCACTTCGCGCCGGCGCAGGCCGGTGCCGTACGCCGGGCGCTCCAGCTGGTGGCGGAGCGTGCGCGATGAGCCGGGGCACCGCGCTGCGCCGACTGGCCGCCCATGAGGGGCGGTGGCTGACGAGCCTGGTGTGGTGGGTGGCCCGGCGGCGGATCGGGGTGGCGCCGGGTGAGCGGGCCCTGGGGTATGCCGGGGCGCAGGCGGCGATCGTCTACGGGCTGACGTTCGTCTGTGTGGTGGAGACGGTCGGGCTCGGGGTGCTGCTCGCCGGCAAGGCGGTGGTGCACGAGGTGATGCTGTTCGTCGATGTGTACACGGTGCTGACGGTGCTGGGGTTTCAGGCGGCGGCGGTCACCCGGCCGCATGTGCTGGGGGCGGCGGAGCTGCGGCTGCGGGACGGCGCGCGCCGGGAGATCCGGATACCGCTGGAGCGGATCGCCTCGGTGCGCTATGACCTCCGGTTCGTGAGGGAGCAGGAGAAGGACGGCGGCGGCGAGGTGGCCGAGCTGGCGGTGGCGGGGCAGACCTCGGTCACCGTCGAACTGTCCGAACCGGTGGTGGCCGTCCGGCTGTTGGGGCGGCGGGAGACGGTCCGTACGGTGCGGTTCCACGCCGATGAGGCACGGGCGGCGGTGACGGCGGTGCGGGAGGGGATGGCGGTACGGGGAGAGGTGGCGGCGCGGGAAGAGGCGACGGCGCGGGCCGGGGTGCTGGAGGCGGGCGGAGCGCCGGGGACGAGTGAGGCGTCGGGGGCGAGTGGGGCGTCGAAGGCGAGCGGGACACCTGAAGCCGGCGGGGCGCCCGAAGCCGCCGGGGCCCCCGTCAGGCGGGTGTGAAGCGGACCGGGTGGTGGCCCGGTTCGGCCTCGGTGAGGCGGACCGGGATGCGGTGGCCGAGGGGGAGGGCGGGGCCTTCGGGGGCGGTTTCGACGGTGCCGATGACGGCCGGGTCGTAGAGGTGGACGGTGCCGTGGGTGGGGTCCTGCTCCTGGATCTCGACGACCAGGGCCTCGAAGATCTCGCCGACCCGGTCGCGCAGCAGCGCCGCCTCGACGAGGTCGACACAGGCCCGCTCCACCTGGTTGGCGCGCTGGGTGCCCAGCTCCATCTCCCGCGGCAGCGCGGGCAGCGCCGTACGGACCCAGTCGGGCGGTGCGGCGCCCGCCGAGGCCGCCAGGCACAGCTCGGAGGTGTAGCGGTCGACCAGGCGCCGCAGCGGCGCGGTGGCGTGCGCGTACGGGGCGGCGACGGCGGCGTGCAGGGCGGCGGAGGCAGCGGGCGCGGTGCCGTCGAAGACGGTGTAGCCGGCGCCGCGCAGCAGGGCGGTGCACTCCTGGAGGAAGGCGGCGTGGGCGGCGCGGCGCGGGTCGAGGGTGCGGATCAGCGCCGCGTAGGAGGTGTGGTGGGGCCAGTCGACGCCGAGCGCACGGGCGGTCAGCCGGAGCCGGGCGACCGAGCCGTCAGGGGCGGTGGGCAGCGTACGGAGGATGCCGGTGCCGGAGGCCAGCATCAGTTCGGCCGCGGCCATGCCGGTGAGCAGGGAGATCTGCGCGTTCCAGGCGTAGGCCGGGAGGGGGGCGCGGTATTCGAGGGTGTAGCGGCCGTCGTGCTCGACGATCTCCTGCTCGGGGACGTTCAGGGATATCGCGCCCCGGGCGACCTCCCGCTCCTCCCGCAGCTGTCCGATCTCGCGCAGCAGGGCGAGGGGTTCCTCGGCCGTGTGGTCGTCGAGGATCCGCTGGACGCCCGCGTAGTCCAGTCTGGCCCGCGAGCGGATCAGCGCGCGGCGGACGGAGGCGCTGGTCAGGGCGCCGTCCGCGTCCAGGTCGAGCTGCCACAGGACAGCCGGGCGGTCCCGGTCGGGCAGCAGGCTGGCGGCGCCCTCGCTCAGCACGTACGGGTGCAGCGGGACCCGCTCATCAGGGAAGTAGAGGGTGGTCACACGGTGGTGTGCCTCGGCGTCCAGGGCCCCGCCCGGGGTCACGAAGGAGGCGGCGTCGGCGATGGCGTAGTGGACGCGGTAGCCGCCCCTGGCCTTCGATCCGCGCGGCGCGGGGCGGCGGGACAGGAACATCGCCTGGTCGAGGTCGAGGGTGCCGGGCGGGTCGAGGGTGAAGAGGGGGAGGTCGGTGGCGTCCTCCAGGGTGTGCTCGGTCGCCACGGCGCCGTCGGCGGCCGGGATCCGCGGGGCGCGGGCCGCGCTCTCCGCCTCGGCCTGTGCCGTGGGCGGGAAGTGGTCCGGGATCTCCAGCCTGCCGCGCAGCTCATGCAGCGCGACCCGCAGCGGGGCCTCGGCTGCGTCGGTCACATGCATATGGAGACGGGGCATGACACCGAGCGTATGGCGGGCGGCCGCTCCCGGCGCGCCGTGCGCGGGCCGCCCCGGGTGTGCGCCCCACGCGCCGGGCGCCCGGCGCGGTCCTCGCCCGCCCGCCGCAGGCCCTACGCTTTCCCGGGGCCGCACCCCCGCCCGTACCGCCGTGAAGGAGAACCACCGTGCTCGTGCTGTTGCCGCCGTCCGAAGGGAAGGCCCCCTCGGAGGCCGGGGCGCCGCTGGACACCGGGGCGCTGTCGCTGCCGGGGCTGACCGCGGCGCGCGAGACGGTGCTGGCGGAGCTCGTCGAGCTGTGCGCGGCGGACGAGACCAAGGCCCAGGAGGTGCTCGGGCTCAGCGACGGCCTCAAGGGCGAGATCGCCAAGAACGCGGGGCTGCGGACGGCGGGGACCCGGCCGGCCGGGGAGATCTACACCGGGGTGCTCTACGACGCGCTCGGTCTGGCGTCGCTGGACGCGGCGGCGCGGAAGCGGGCCGAGCGGTCGCTGCTGGTGTTCTCGGGGCTGTGGGGCGCGGTACGGATCGGGGACCGGATTCCGTCGTACCGCTGCTCGATGGGCGTGAAGCTGCCGGGCCTCGGTGCGCTGGGCGCGTACTGGCGGGCGCCGATGGCCGAGGTGCTGCCGGCGGCCGCCGGGGAGGGGCTGGTGCTCGACCTGCGGTCCGCGGCGTATGCCACGGCGTGGAAGCCCAAGGGCGAGGTGGCCGGGCGGACCGCGACGGTGCGGGTGCTCCAGTCGAAGCTCGTGGCCGGTGTGGAGAAGCGGACGGTGGTCAGCCACTTCAACAAGGCGACGAAGGGGCGGCTGGTACGGGATCTGCTGTCCGCGGGGCTCGATCCGGCGGACCCGGCGGAGCTGGTGGCGGCGCTGCGGGAGCTGGGTTACGCGGTGGAGGCGCAGGCCCCCGCGAAGGGCGGCAAGGCGTGGGCCGTGGATGTGATCGTCACGGAGCTGTAGAGGGGCGGGGAGCCCGCGCTCGTTGCAGCATGCGCAACGCTCGTTGCGGAGCGTGGACACCCGGGCGCACTATGAGCGACGTGACCAGCGCCGCCTCCTCCCCCGCGCCCGCCGCCCCCTCCGTTCTCGGGCTCGCCCCCGTCATCCCGGTCGTCGTGCTGCATGACGCCGCCGACGCCGTGCCGCTCGCCCGCGCCCTCGTCGCCGGCGGGCTGCCCGCGATCGAGGTGACGCTGCGGACACCCGCGGCGCTCGACGGGATCCGGGCCGTCGCCGAGGAGGTCCCCGAAGCGGTGATCGGCGCGGGCACCCTTCTCGCCCCGGGGCAGGTGGCGGCCGCCCTTGCGGCCGGCGCCCGGTTCCTGGTGAGCCCCGGCTGGTCGCCGCGGCTGCTGGGCGCGATGAAGGACTCCGGGGTGCCGTTCCTGCCGGGTGTCTCGACGGCCTCGGAGGTGGTGACGCTGCTGGACGAGGGCGTCACCGAGATGAAGTTCTTCCCGGCGGAGGCGGCGGGCGGCACGCCGTATCTGCACGCACTGGCCTCGCCCCTCCCCCAGGCCCGCTTCTGTCCGACCGGCGGGATCGGCCCGGAGTCGGCGCCGTCCTATCTGGCGCTGCCCAACGTCGGCTGCGTCGGCGGCACCTGGATGCTGCCGGCCGACGCGCTGGCCGCGAAGGACTGGGGCCGGGTGCGCCAACTCGCCCGGGAGGCGGCGGCGTTGGCGGCCTGACGGCGGTGCATACGGGCGCGGGCCCGGCGCCCCGGTCGTCCGGGGTGCCGGGCCCGTGCGCGTACGGCGGGTACCTGGCGGTCTGCGGGGACGCCCCGCTAGCGCAGATGGGAGGTGTCGTTCAGCAGCCGCACCGAGGCGTTGCCGTCGGAGAAGTACGCGACCGCGGAGAGCGATGCCGCGGAGAGTTCCATCCGGAACAGCGACTCCGGCGGGGCGCCCAGCGCCAGCCGGACCAGCGTCTTGACCGGTGTCACATGCGTGACCAGCAGCACCGTCTTGCCCGCGTACCGGGCCAGGAGCTTGTCCCGGGCGACGGCGACCCGGCGGGCGACCGACGCGAAGGACTCGCCGCCCCCGGTGGGCGCCACCCGCGCGGAGCCGAGCCAGGCGTCGAGGTCCTCGGGGAAGCGCTCGCGCACCTCGGCGAAGGTCAGCCCCTCCCAGGCCCCGAAGTCGGTCTCCCGCAGCCCCTCCTCGATACGGACCTCCAGGCCGAGCCGGGCCGCGACCGCCTCGGCGGTCTCCCGGCAGCGCCGCAGCGGGGAGCTGACAACGGCCTGGATCGAGCCCCGGGCGGCGAGCGCGGCGGCGGTCGCCTCGGCCTGCCGGCGTCCGGCGGCCGAGAGCTCGGGGTCGGTGCCGCCGCTGCCGGAGAACCGCTTCTCGGGCGTCAGCGCCGTCTCGCCGTGCCGCAGCAGGACGAAGGTCGCGGGCGGACCGAGGTCGGGGGCGCCCCAGCCGGCCGCCGGGGCACTCGGGGCCGCGTCCGCCGCCTCCGCCGATTCGGCGGCCTCGTCGGCGGCGCGGGCGGCGGCGCTGCGGGCGGGCGCGGCGGCGGTGGCCGTGGCGAGCGCCGCCTTGGAGTTGCCCGGCTCCCACTGCTTGCCTATCTTGCCGGCGTCCATCGCCTCGTTGGCGAGCCGGTCGGCGTGCTTGTTCTGGGCGCGGGGGATCCACTCGTACGTCACCCGGCCGGCCGGGAAGACCGACCTGGCCTCGGCGGCCAGCGGCTTCATGTCCGGGTGCTTGATCTGCCAGCGCCCGGACATCTGCTCGACGACGAGCTTGGAATCCATCCGCACCTGGACGCACGCCTGCGGATCGAGGGCGTGCGCCGCCCGCAGGCCGGCCACCAGCCCCTTGTACTCGGCGACGTTGTTGGTCGCGGTGCCGATGAACTCGGCGGCCTCGGCCAGCGCCTCGCCGGTCTCCGGGTCGAGGACGACCGCGCCGTAACCCGCCGGCCCCGGGTTGCCCCGGGAGCCGCCGTCCGCCTCGACGATCAGCGTGCGTGCCACGGCCTACAGACCCGAGTCAGGCGTGCGGACCAGGATGCGGGTGCAGTTCTCGCAGCGCACGACGGTGTCGGCGGCGGCCGCGCGCACGTCGTTGACCTCGGTGATGTTCAGCTCCAGCCGGCAGCCCTCGCAGCGGCGCTGGTAGAGGCGGGCCGCGCCGACGCCGCCCTCCTTGGCGCGGATCTTGTCGTAGAGCTTGAGCAGATCGGCCGGGATGTCGGCGACGGTCAGCTCGCGCTCCTTGGAGACCGTCGCGCGCTCGGTGTCGATCTCGGAGTGCGCCGCGTCCCGGCGCGTGGTGGCGTCGTCGACCTTGGCCTGGATGGCCCCGGCCCGGGCGGTGAGCTCGGTGACCCGCTCCTGGGCGGCCTCCCGGCGCTCCATGACCTCCAGGACGACGTCCTCCAGATCGGCCTGGCGCTTGGCCAGCGAGGTCAGTTCGCGCTGGAGGTTCTCCAGGTCCTTGGGGGAGGTGACGGCACCGGAGTCCAGGCGCTTCTGGTCGCGGGCGGCGCGCTGGCGCACCTGGTCCACGTCCTGCTCGGCCTTGGTCTGCTCGCGGCTGGTGTCGCTCTCCTCGGTCTGCGCGGCGACGAGCAGGTCGCGCTGCTGGATGAGGTCGGCCTCCAGGGTCTGAAGCTCGGCCAGCTCGGGGAGGTTGTTGCGCCGGTGGGCGAGCTGGGTGAGCCTCACGTCCAGGGCCTGGACGTCGAGGAGGCGGATCTGGTCGGCGGGCGCGGCGTTCAGCGTGGGGCTCCTGTGGTGTGCGTCGGGGTGACGAGTCGGGTGGACGCCGCGTGGGCGGTCCAGGGATCGGTGACCGTACGGGAGACATGCGTGCGCAGGCCCCAGTCGTGCCGGTCGGAGACCGCGTCGAGCTGGGCCGCGGCCTGCTCGCACCACGGCCATTCGGTGGCCCAGTGGGCGGCGTCGAGCAGCGCCAGCGGGCTCTTCTGGGTGGCCTCGGAGGCCGGGTGGTGACGCAGGTCGGCAGTGAGGAACGCATCCACACCGGCCGCCCGTACGTCATCGAAGAGGCTGTCGCCGGAGCCACCGGAGACGGCGAGGGTCCGGATCTCACGGTCCGGGTCGCCGGCCGCCCGGATGCCCTGCGCGGTGGCGGGCAGCCGCTCTGCGGCGTGGGCGGCGAGCTCGGCCAGCGTCATCGGATGCGGCAGCTCGCAGATCCGGCCCAGGCCCCGGCGGCCCGCCGGATCGCTCGGGTCCGCGACGAGGGGGCCGACGATGCGCAGGTCCAGGGCGCCGGCCAGGGCGTCGGAGACACCGGGGTCGGCGGTGTCGGCGTTGGTGTGCGCGACATGCAGGGCGATGTCGTGCTTGATGAGGGTGTGCACGACCTTGCCCTTGAAGGTGTCGGCCGCGACCGTCGTCGTACCGCGCAGATAGAGCGGGTGGTGGGTGACGAGGAGGTCGGCGCCGAGCGTCACCGCCTCGTCGACGATCTCCTGGACCGGGTCGAGGGCGAACAGCACACGGCGGACCTCCGCACCGGGATCTCCGCAGACCGTGCCGACGGCGTCCCACCCTTCGGCCCGCTCGGGGGGCCAGAGGGCGTCGAGCGCGGTGAGGACTTCAGACAGTACGGGCACGGATGGAAGGTTACCTCCCGGCTGTGACTTGGCGTCGGGTCCTCCACCCCTGTCCCTCCACCACCTTCCCCCTAGGGGAACTCGGGAACGCGCGACCCCGTGCCCGCCCGCACCGGCCCCGGGGCGGGAACCCGGAGCACAACCACGGCGCCCGGTACCGGCGAACCGGACAACTGCCACCCTTATGCGTGAAGTACCACAACTTGCGGCGTTCGGCCGGGAGTACGAAAACTAGCTTCGGTTGCCGACTGGAGGTGACCACTCGATGACGATCTGTGCCACTGAGGACACCATGGCGCCGGCCGGCCCGCTCGCCGGGCGCCTGACGATCGCCGCCGACGGCTCGTACGCCGCCCGGCTCGCCCGGCACGACGACGCCGCCGGAAGCTGGTTCCCGGAGCGCTGGACGCTGAGCGGCCCCGAGCCGTACGCCGTGCCGCTACAGGGCACCCAGCCCGAGGAGCCGGACAGCGCCCTGCTGCCGCTCACGGACGGCCGGGTGCTGATCCTGCGCCGGGTCGCCGACCGCTTCGCCGTCTCGCTGCTCTACCCGACGGGCCCCGGAACCGGCGAACTCCTGCTGGGCGCCGTGGCAGCCCCCCGGCTGACCCTGCTGCCGCCCGCCCCCGGCGGGACCCTCGCGCACGCCCTCGCGCCCGGGGCGGAGCACACCACGCTGTGGCTGGTGCACGGCGGGGCGAACGGGCCCGAGCCGGTCACCCGGATCCCGGGGCGCTGCACGGGCGGCGTATGGCTGGACCGCGGCGGTCGACTGCTGGCGCTGGACCGGGAGTTGGACGGCCGGACCAAGACCGTGGTGGTCGACCTGGAACGGGGCGGCGAAACCGGTCTGCTGCTACAGATCACCGAGGAGAGCAACGACCGGCTGTTGCTGGCCGATCCGGACAGCGGGCTGCTGCTCGTCCGCTCGGACGCCCCGGGGCACGACCGGCTGGGCTGGGGCGTACTGGGCAGCAGCCGGCCGGTGCGCTTCCCGGAGTGCCTGCGGCCCGCCAACGGGACGGCCACACCGTTCGCGGTCCAACCGGGGCAGATGCTGGCGCCGGAGACGTGCGCGGTGGCCTTCCGGATGGCCGGGCCGAACGGCACCTGGCTGGGCGTCTGGCGGCCCTCGGGACGGCAGTTGCGGCAGTACCCGGCACCCGAAGGCTGGCTGGCGGGGACCGGCCTGTGGACGGCGGACGGTGAACTGCGGCTGCCGTACGCGACGGAGGCGGAGCCGTGCGGGGTGGCGCGGATGGCTTTGGGGGTGGAGCCGGTGGAACGGGTGGCCGTGGGGTCGGTGGAGCGGGTCGGGCCGGTGGGGCCAGTGGGGTCGGAGCCGGTGCGGTCTGGGGGGACGGGGCGGCCCATGGGGCCCATGGGGCCGGTGCGGCAGGTGGCGCCGACGTGGATGGCGGGGCCGACGGGGGTGGCGCGGCCGGTGGCACCTGTGAGACCGGTGGCACCTGTGAGACCGGTGGCACCCGTGGCACCCGTGGCGCCCATGGCACCGCCGGTGGAACCGTCGCGCCCGGTGGGGCCCGTTGAACCGGAGGGGGCAGTGAGGCCGGAGGGAGCCATCGAACCGGACGAGGTGTCACCCTCCGTGAGCGGCACCCGGGACGGCGCCCCGAACAGCGCGGAGATTGTCCCGGATGCGGCGGATGCCGACAACCACTCCACAGCATCTGCACAACCTCAGGACATGGACGCGGAACCGGCACGCCTCCCCGGACATCCCCAAACATGCAGGCCAGTTCCCTTGCAAGAGGCACCTCTGGCGGCCCGGCAGACCCGGTGGAACGCGATTTCCGGCCCCGTTAGAATTTCGGGCGGGGGCTACGCAGCCGGTTGACCGGCCACCGGCAGTGCCGCTCGGGAGCAGCCGTGGCGGTCGTCGGGCGAGGTCCCGACGCGTACAGCTGTAAGCGAACTGACGGAGTGACTCTTTTCATGTCCGAAGCCCGAACCGACACGACCCAGGCGCGCCCGCAGGAGGCATCCGCCCAGGCCGCCGAGGCGGCAAGCTCCGGCAGGCACCGTGGCCCGGCCGCCGCGGAGGAGTCCGGCTCCACCCCTCATGGCCGGCACCGCCGGGACAAGCAGACGCAGGACGCGTAGCGCCGGTCCGGGGCGCCCGGACCGGCGGACCGCACCACGGCCGTGACCGCCGCACCGCTCGACAGCGGGCGGTGGCCACGGCCGTGGTGCGTACTCCGTCTTGTTCAGCCTTGCTCAGCCTGTTCAGCCGCGTTTGAGGCCCAGCACCTCGGCGGCCGCGAAGGTCTCGTCCGGCGGGCGCTGTGCGTAATACGGCGTCAGCAGATCATCGAGCTCCGCATAGCTGAAGACGTCCTTCGCGGTGTCGAACTTCGCGGCGATCCGCGGGCGTTCGGCGATGGCGACCATGCCGCCGTGGACGACCAGAAGCTGACCGTTGACCCGGGCCGCGGCCGGTGAGGCGAGATAGCCGACGAGCGGGGCGACATGTTCGGGCGCGAGCGGATCCAGGGCACCGTCCTCCGGCTCCTGGAAGCCGGCGAAGACATCCTCGGTCATACGGGTGCGGGCGCGCGGGCAGATCGCGTTGGCGGTCACACCGTATTTGCCGAGCGCCAGCGCCGTGGAGGTCGTCAGGCCGACGATGCCGCCCTTGGCCGCGGCGTAGTTGGGCTGGCCCGCCGAGCCCGCGAGGAACGCCTCGGAGGAGGTGTTGACGATCCGGCCGTGGACCGGGCCGCCGGCCGCCTTGGCGCGCTCGCGCCAGTGGGCCGCGGCGAAGTGGGTGGTGTTGAAGTGGCCCTTGAGGTGCACGCGGATCACCGCGTCCCACTCGTCCTCGGTCATCGAGAACACCATCCGGTCGCGCAGAATGCCCGCATTGTTGACCAGGATGTCGAGCTGCCCGTAGGTCTCGACCGCCAGCCGCACCAGTGCGCGGGCCTGGGCGTGGTCGGCGACATCGCCGAGGTGGGCGACGGCGGTGCCGCCCGCCGCGCGGATCTCGGCGACGACGTCCTCGGCGGGCGCCGAGGATGCCTCGCCGGAACCGTCGCGGCCGGGCTGCCCGTAGTCGTTGACCACGACCCGGGCGCCGAGACGGGCGAGTTCGAGGGCCTCGGCGCGGCCCAGACCGCGCCCGGCGCCGGTGACGATCGCGGTCAGGCCCTCCAGTGGCTGTGCCATTCCTGTCCTCTCCAGTGGTCGCGGCACGCGGTGCGGTGCGGTGCGCTGCGAGGGGTGAACGGTGGGCGTCAGAGCGCTATACAGGTGCGCAGCGCGGTGCCGGAACGCATCTGGTCGAGTGCGTCATTGATCTCGGCGAGCTGGACGCGATGGGTGATCAGGCCCTCCAGGTCGATCCGGCCGGCCCGCCACAGGGCGATGGCCCGCTCGTAGGAGCGCAGCACATCCGCGCCGCCGTACAGGGACGGCAGGATCCGCTTCTCGTCGAAGAACAGCTCGAACATATTGACCTGGAAGCTGTCGTCCATGGCGCCCGCGCCTACTACGCACAGGGTGCCGCCGCGCCGGGTCATCTCGTAGGCGGTGCGGGCGGTGGCGGACTTGCCGACCACCTCGAAGACGTAGTCGAAGCCCTCCCCCGCGGTGATCCGGGCCTTGGCGTCGGCGAACTCCTCCGGGGCGACGGCCTCGGTCGCGCCGAAGCGGAGCGCAGCCTCCCGGCGGGCCGGCACCGGGTCGACAGCGATGATCTGGGCCGCGCCGCTGGCCTTCGCCCCCTGGATGACGGAGATGCCGACGCCGCCGCAGCCGATCACCGCGACCGAGGAAGCGGCCTCCACCTTGGCCGTGTTGAGGGCGGCGCCGAGCCCGGTGGTGACACCGCAGCCGATCAGCGCGGCGATCTCGTACGGGACATCGTCCGGGATCGGGACCGCGCAGTTGGCGGCGACCACGACCTCCTCGGCAAAGGTGCCGGTGCCGGCGAAGCCGAAGACGTCCCCCCCGGGGCGCCGGAAGTTGGGCGTGCCGGCGTTCATGAATCCGGCCAGGCACAGATGGGTCTGGCCGCGCCGGCAAGACGGACAGCTGCCACAGGCGGGCAGCCAGCACATCAGGACGCGGTCCCCCCGGTCGAGTCCGGTGACGCCGTCGCCCACGTCGAGGATCTCGCCGGCGCCCTCGTGACCGGGGACGAAGGGCGCGGGCTGCGGCAGTACCCCGTTCATCGCCGAGAGGTCGGAGTGGCACAGCCCGGTCGCCCGGATGCGGATCTTGACCTTGCCGGGGCCAAAGCCCACCGCCTCGATGTCGTCGAGGACTTCGAGCTTGTCCTGCCCTGTCTCGTGCTGTACGGCTGCGCGCATGTCACGGCTCCTCTCGTACGGACGGCCGGTCCGGGCCCGGTCCGGACCGGCGGGGGCGTGCCTGACGGATCAGCTGTGCTCCACCACGGTGTCGGCCAGCACCGGGGCGTCGTCCCGGTCGGCCGCGGTGACCGACACCAGGACCCGGCCGGGCTCCCGCCACTGCTGGATGCGCAGTGTCTCCCCGGGGAAGACCACACCGGCGAAGCGGGTCGTGTAGGACCGCACCCGTGCGACCTCGCCGCCGAGCACCGTGTCGACGACGGCCTTGAGCGTGACCCCATAGGTGCACAGCCCGTGCAGAATCGGCCGGTCGAAGCCGGCGAGCTTGGCGAACTCGGGGTCGGCGTGCAGCGGATTCCAGTCGCCGGAGAGGCGGTAGAGCAGCGCCTGGTCCGGGCGGAGCGCGCGATCGGTGCTCAGATCGGGGGCGCGGTCGGGGAGTTCGAGGCGGGCGGAGGGGCCGCGCTCGCCGCCGAAGCCGCCCTCCCCGCGGACGAAGATCTGGGTGTCGCAGGTCCACAGGGGGCCCTCGTCGTCGGCCACTTCGGAGCGCAGCACGATGACGGCGGCCTTGCCCTTGTCGTACACGGCGGGGACGGTCGAGGTCTGCGTGGCCCGGCCGCTCACCGGGAGGGCGCGGTGCACGGTGACGGTCTGGCCGCCGTGCAAGACCGCGGCGAGGTCGACCTCGATGCCGGGTGCGGAGAGCCCGCCGGCGAGCGCCATCCCGCCGCCCGCGACGGTGGCGAAGCTGGGCAGGACGTGCAGCGCGCTCTCCAGGGTGTAGCGCAGTTCGTCCGGGTCGGTGGCGGGGTGCGGTTTCTCCGGAGTGGGCGCACCGGCGCCGATGCCGAGGTGGTAGAGCTGGACGTCCTTGTGGTCCCAGGCGAGTTCGGTGGTCCGCGGCTCGGCGGAGGTGGCCTTGGCGGCGTCGATGGGCATGGGGCTGATTGCTCCTTCACCACGAGGGGAAGACCCCGGCCCGGCCGTCCGCACCGTCGACCGTGCCGGGGTCGCATCTGGTCGGCACGGCCGCGCTCCGACAGCACACAGGGCACACTTCTAGAACGCGTTCTAGCCGATGGTTCTCATGTATAGCCGATCCGCCCGGCACCTGGAAGCCCTCTGACGGTTTGTCAGAAACGGGTCCCGCGGACGGCGGAGAGCCCGCCCCGGCCCCGGGCTTCCGCTCGCGGAGAGCCTCCCGGCATCGGGTTCCCGCCTGGCGCCGCGCGCCCCCCTCACGTCGGCCCACGCCGCCCGGACCGGGACGTACGACGTACCGACCCTCGCCTTCGACGCGCCGGCCCCCCATCTTCGACGCGCCGGTCCCCCACCTCCGATGCGCGAATCCCCACCTTCGATGCACGCAACCGTGACATTTGTCAGGGGAGTTCATCCACATTCGCCTCTAACGCGAGCCGGTCACGCTGCGTAACGTCGAAGACAAGCAGACGAGAGGCGGGGTGAGCATGGCAGGGACGACAAGGCCCGGCAGCACGGCGGAAAGGGCGCGCGGCGCCGCGGCGGTGGGATTCTCCGAGGTGACCCGGAGTTATGGCGCGGTGCGGGCCGTGGACGGGCTGAACCTGGAGATCGCGGCGGGCGGGACGGTGGCACTGCTGGGGCGCAACGGCGCGGGGAAGTCCACCACCCTCAACATGCTGCTGGGGCTGCTGCCGCCGAGCACGGGGACGGTCCGGCTGTTCGGCGGCACACCGGAGTCGGCGGTGCGCGCGGGCCAGGTGGGCGCCATGCTTCAGGACGGCAAGGCCATCCCGCGGGTCACCGTCCGCGAACTGATCACCTTCGTCGCCGCCACCTACCCCCACCCCATGGACGTCACCGAGGCCCTGGAGCTGGCGGGCCTCGACGGGTTCGGCGGGCGGCGGGTGGACCGGCTGTCCGGCGGGCAGGCCCAGCGGGTCCGCTTCGCGGTGGCGCTGGCCGGCAACCCCGAGCTGCTGGTGCTCGACGAGCCGACCGCGGCACTGGACGTGGAGGCGCGCCGCGCCTTCTGGCGCTCGATGCGGGCCTATGCCCGCCGCGGCCACACCGTCCTGTTCTCCACCCACTATCTGGAGGAGGCCGACGAGCACGCCGACCGGATCGTGGTGATCGACCGCGGCCGAGTGGTCGCCGACGGCAGCGGCGACGCGATAAAGCGGCGGGCCGGCGGCTCGCAGGTCTCCTTCGACCTCGCGGGTGCCGCCACCGGGCCGCTGTCCGGGCTGCCCGGCGTAAGCGCCGTGGAGGTGCGCGGCGACCGCGCGCGGCTGCGGACGGCGGACTCCGACGCCACGGTCCTGGCGCTGGCCGGGCTCGGGCTCGTCCGCGGACTACAGGTCACCCCCGCCAGCCTGGAGGACGCGTTCCTCGCGCTCACCTCCGCCGTAGCCACCCCCGACGCCCTGGCAGACACCGCCGGCGTCCGGCCCGTGAAGGAGAGCGCGTGATGCTCGACTACCTCCGTCTCGAAGTCCGCCGCACCCTCCGTGACCGGGGCTTCGTCATCTTCGGTATCGGGATGCCGGTGCTGATGTATGTGCTGATGACCAACATCGGCGTGGGTCCGGGCGGCGCCGACCCGGAGTGGAAGATCGCTTCGATGGTCGGCATGGCCGCGTACGGCGCGCTGGGTTCGGCGGTCGGCACGGGCACCGGTGTCGCCGAGGACAAGCAGCTGGGCTGGCTGCGCCAGTTGCGCATCACCCCGCTGAGCCCCCTCCGGGTGGTGGTGGGCCGCGGGCTGACCGGCTCGGTGACGGTGCTGCCGGCCCTCGCCGCCGTACTGCTGGTGGGCGCCCTGGTCAACGGCGTCCGGCTGCCGGCCTGGCAGTGGGCCGCGCTGGCCGGGCTGCTGTGGATCGGCACACTGCCCTTCACGCTGCTGGGTCTCGGCAACGGCTACCGCCTGTCCGCGCAGTCCACCGGCGTGGTCAACACGGGCTGTGTGCTGCTGCTGTCGATCATCGGCGGTCTGTGGTTCCCGACCGAGCTGTTCCCCGACTGGCTCCGCTCGCTGTCCGGGTGGACGCCCGGCAACCGCTTCGCGGAGCTCGGCCGGAGCGTCACCCACGGCAGCGCACCGGACCTGGCCTCAGTAGCGGTGCTGGCCTTCTGGCTGGCACTCTTCGGCGGATACGCGGTGTACGCGTACCGTCGGGCCGCACGCACGGTGTGACCGGCGATGGCGCAGACCTGGGAAGCGACAGTGCAGCACACGGAACAACGGACCGCGGGCGGGAAGAGCCCCGGCGGCGCGGACGGCACCAAGTCGTGCCGTCCCGGGCTGCGGGGCAGGAAGCCGGGCCAGGGGCCGGGCAAGTACGCCTTCCTGCCCTGGCTGCTGATGGGTCTGGGCGCCTTCTCCAACGTCATCCAGGGAAAGTCGGGCAACCCCTGGCTCGCCGGTCTCGGGCTGCTCGTCTTCAACTCCCTCTACATCAGCCTGATCTGGACCTCCTTCAACCCGCGGTTGCGGGACTCCCGCCGCCCCCTGTACGCCCTGGGGGCACTGACCGCCGTCACCTTCGCCGTCGCGATCGGGTTCGGCGGCAACTGGTTCCTGTTCTTCCCGCTGCTGTCGCTGGCCTCCGGCACGGTCCGTGCGCTGCGCGGCAAGAAGCTCGCGGCCTGGCTGATCGCGCTCAGCGGGGCGGCCGGCTATCTGACCGGCTGGCACGACGACGACCCGTGGGGCGCGTTCGGCATCGGCTACGGCACCTTCCTGTCCGGCATGGTGACGGCCACGGTCCTCAGCCTGTTCGACACCATCCAGGAGCTGAACACCACCCGTCAGGAACTGGCCCGCAGCGCCGTCGAGAAGGAGCGGCTGCGCTTCTCCCGCGATCTGCACGACCTGCTGGGGCACACCCTGTCCGTAGTGGTCGTCAAGGCCGAGGCGGTCCGCCGGCTCGCACCCCGCGATCTGGACGCGGCGCTCGCGCAGGCCACCGATATCGAGGCGGTCGGCCGGCAGGCGCTGACCGAGATCCGCGAGGCCGTCAGCGGCTACCGCGAGGGCAGTCTGACCACCGAGCTGGACCGGGCCCGCTCCGCGCTGGAGGCGGCCGGCATCGAGCCCGTCGTACGGCAGGCCGGGCCACCGCTGCCCCCACAGGCCGGCGCCCTGCTGGGCTGGGTGGTCCGCGAGGGCGTCACCAACACCATCCGGCACAGCGGCGCCACCCGCTGCGAGATCGCGGTCCACGCCGACGCGGAACGGGTCCGGCTGACGATCACGGACGACGGCCGCGGTCCCCTGAACCCCGGCGCTGCTGCGGCCCCCGGCCTGGCCTGGCTCCGCGACCGTGGCCCCGGCCGCGGCGGCGACGGGGAGAAGGGCGGCGGGGAGATGTATGGCGGCCGGGGTGCGGAAGGCGGCGCGGAGATGTATGGCGGCCAGGAGACGGACGGCGGCCGTACGACGGGCAACGGCTGGGAGGCGGGCAACGGCCGGGAGGCGGACAACGGCCGGGAGGCGTACGGGATATCCGGTACGGACGGCAGCGGTGGCGCGGCCCCGGCGGGCGGCATCGGTGACGACGGCGGTCCGGGGCTGCCCGGCCGGTCGGGGCCGGTGGGCGGCACCGGGCTGAAGGGGCTGACCGAGCGCCTGGCCGCGGCGGGCGGGACACTGCACAGTGGCGCGGACGGCCGGCACGGCTTCCGGGTCATGGCCGAGCTCCCGGTCGGCACGGGCGACGGGGCGGATACGGAGGAGTGGACCAGGTGATCAAGGTCCTGCTGGCGGAGGATCAGGGAATGATGCGGGGCGCGCTGGCGCTGCTGCTCGACCTGGAAGCGGATATGCAGGTCGTGGCGCAGGTCGCGGCGGGCGACCGGATCGTCGCCGCCGCCCTCGAAGCCCGCCCCGATATCGCCCTCCTGGACATCGAACTGCCCGGCCGCAGCGGTCTGGACGCCGCGGCAGAGCTGCGCGAACAGCTGCCGGCCTGCAAGGTGCTGATCGTGACGACCTTCGGCCGCCCCGGCTATCTGCGCCGCGCCATGGAGGCCGGAGCGTCCGGCTTCCTGGTGAAGGACGGCCCGGTCGAGGAACTCGCGGCGGCGATCCGCCGGGTGCTGGCCGGCGAGCGGGTCATCGACCCCGGCCTCGCCGCGGCGGCCCTGAGCGCCGGCCCCAATCCGCTGACCCAGCGGGAGCGCGATGTCCTCACCACCGCCGTGGACGGCGCCACGGTCGCCGACATCGCCGGCCGGCTCCACCTCTCCCAGGCCACCGTCCGCAACTACCTCTCCGCGGCCATCGGCAAGACCGGCACCCGCAACCGCATGGAAGCGGTGCGGGCGGCACGGCAGAACGGATGGTTGTAGGACACGTCCGACTCCGGCCCGTCCCGCCTGCGCCGAGCCCCGCCGCCAGGTCTCAGCCGTGAGCGGTGTCAGCCGTGCGCGGCGTCCGCCCGTCGCTGCGGCAGCGCGACGACCATCAGCAGAATGCTGCCGAGCAGGACCGCCGAGCCGACCTGGAAAGCCAGCCCGTAGCCGTCCGCCAGGGCCTTGGGTCCGTCGCCCGCCTCGATCCGGGCCGCGGCGAGCGTGGACAGCACCGACAGGCCCAGCGCGCCGCCCATTTGCCGGGAGGTGTTGATCAGGCCGGAGACCAGGCCCTGGTCGGCGGGGTCGGCCCCGGAGGTCGCGATGGAGGCGATCGGCGTCGCGGTCAGGCCCGCGCCCAGCGCCATCAGGATGCCGGGCCCGAGGATCGTGCCGAGGTAGGTGCCGTCGACATCCATCGTGCCCTGCCAGACCATGCCGGAAGCGGAGATCACCGCACCGGCGATGGCCAGCGGCTTGGCGCCCAGCCGGTTCATCAGCCGTGGCGCGATCGTGGAGCCCAGGACGATGGACAGCGAGTGCGGGATGAAGGAGAGCCCGGCCTCCAACGGCCGGTAGCCCAGCACGTTCTGCACATAGAGGGACAGGAAGTACCACATGGAGAACATCGCGGCGCCGGACAGCACCATCGCCCCGTTCGCCGACGAGACCGAGCGCAGCCGGAAGAGCCCCAGCGGCATCAACGGAGCCTTGGCGCGCGCCTCGACGACGAGGAACACCGCGACCACGACCAGCCCGGCGGCCAGCGGCAGCAGCGCGGACAGCGACCCCCAACCGTCCGTCTCGGTCTGCACGATCCCGTAGGCCACCAGCCCGAGCCCGCCCGTCACCAGCAGCGCGCCGGGCACATCCAGCCGTCGGCCCGCACCCTGCCGGCTCTCGGTGAGCCACAGCATCGCGCCGCCCAGCACCAGCGCCCCGATCGGCACATTGATCAGCAACACCCAGCGCCACGACAGGAATTCGGTGAGCGTCCCGCCCACCAGGCCGCCCACCGCGCCACCGCCCGCGCCGACCGCCGTCCAGGTGGCGATGGCGCGGGTACGGGCCGGGCCGGCCGGGAACGACGTGGTCAGAATGGTGAGGGTGGCCGGTGAGAGCACGGCCGCGCCGACGCCCTGGACCGTACGGGCCGCGATCAGCTGCCAGGGCTCCTGGGCCAGCCCGCCGCCGAGGCTCGCGACCGTGAACAGCGCCAGCCCCAGGACGAAGATCCGCTTACGGCCGAAGAGATCGGCGGCCCGGCCACCGAGCAGCATGAAGCCCGCGAAGGTGATGACGTAGGCGTTGACGATCCACTGGAGGCCGAGTTCGCTCAGGCCCAGACCGGTCCGCATGGCAGGCAGCGCCACATTCACGACGGACACGTCCAGGATGACCAGGAACTGCCCGGAGCAGACCAGCAGCATCACCAGCCAGCCCGGTGGGGCCGTCCTCCGGCGCGCGGTCTCGGGCAGCGTGGCGGAGGTGGCTATCGGCGGCATGCCAACCATGCTTGCATTCGTCGTATGAATCCCGCATCGGTATATCGGTGCATGAGCCACCTGACAGAAGACCTAGGCCGGAAGTAGCAGGGGGGCGGGGGCTGGGGGCGTTCGGGGTGAGGGTCTTTGGGGGTGGGGGCCTTACGGGGTGGGGGTGGCGGTCCCCTAGGGGGCGCGAGGGCCCCCACTGAGCCAACTACCCACCAGCCGGGGCGAGTTAACGCGGCGAGCGGACACACTGCCCGGGCCCCGGCCACCACCGCCGAGCAACGCACCAACCGGGTCCCGGCCACCACGCCGAGCGACGTACCACCCGGATCCCGGCAACCACATCGACCAGACGCACCACCCGGGCCCCGGCCACCACACCAACCGGACGCACCAACCAGACGCACCGCCCAGCCCCGCCCCCGCACCGACCCGCCCGGCTCCCCCGCCCCCTCACCTCCGTAGCAGTGTCACCACCGCGGCGCCGCCCAGGCCGATGTTGTGGGTCAGGCCCACCCGGGCGCCGGGGACCTGGCGTTCGCCTGCGGTGCCGCGGAGTTGCCAGACCAGTTCGGCGGCCTGGGCCAGGCCCGTCGCGCCCAGGGGATGCCCCTTGGAGATGAGGCCGCCGGACGGATTGACCACCCAGCGGCCGCCGTAGGTCGTGGCGCCGTCGGCGACCAGCTTCCCCGACTCCCCGTCCGCGCACATGCCCAGCGCCTCATAGGTCAGCAGCTCATTGACCGAGAAGCAGTCGTGCAGCTCGATGACGTCCACGTCCTCGATGCCGAGGCCGCCGGCCGCGTACACCTGCCGGGCCGCGGCCCGGGACATCGGTTTGCCGACGACATCGATGCAGGAGCCGGACGCGAAGCTCTCCTCGGTGTCCGTCGTCATGGCCTGCGCGACGATCTCCACCGCCCGGTCGGCCAGCCCGTGTTCCCGCACGAACCGCTCGGAGGCGATCACCGCCGCGGCCGCGCCGTCGGAGGTCGGCGAGCACTGCAACTTGGTCAGCGGCCGGTGGATGGTCTTCGCGGCGAGGATCTCCTCGACCGTGTAGACGTCCTGGAACTGGGCGTTCGGGTTGTGCGCCGAGTGGCGGTGGTTCTTGGCGCCGACGGCGGCGAGCTGTTCGGCGGTGGTGCCGTAGCGCTCCATGTGCTCACGGGCCGCGTTGCCGAAGATCTGGGCGGTGGGCGGGGTCATCTCGAAGCCGTGGGCGGCGGCCATCACTCCGTAGTGGCGGGCCACCGGCGAGGTGCTGAAGTCGCCGCTGTCCGCGCCGCCGCCCAGCGCGCCCCGCTTCATCTTCTCGAAGCCCAGGGCCAGGACACAGTCGTTGAGGCCGGACTCGACGAACTGGCGGGCCATCATCAGCGCGGTCGAGCCGGTCGCACAGTTGTTGTTGACGTTGTAGACGGGGATGCCGGTCAGCCCCAGTTCGTAGGCGGCGCGCTGGCCGGCCGTCGAGGCCTGGTAGCAGTAGCCCACCGGCAGCTGCTCCACCGCCTCGTAGCCGATCCCGGCGTCCGCGAGCGCCGTGCCGCCCGCCTCCTTCGCCATGTCCCAGTACTGCCACTCGCGGGTCTCGGGCTTCTCGAAGCGGGTCATCCCGACGCCGACGATGTACGCCTTGCCAGCCATGCGTGTCCTCCTGGAGGTGGCCGAGTCCGGGGAGCCGGTCAGTGGGGAGTCAGATCAGGGGGCGGGGCTCCGGGTCGCGGGGCAGGCCCAGCAGCCGCTCGGCGACGACATTGAGCTGCACCTGGGTGGTGCCGCCGGCGATGGTCAGACAGCGCGACATCAAGAAGCCGTGCAGCGCCCGTTCGCCGGCCCCTTCGCGCACCGCGCCGGCCGGGCCGAGCAGCTCCAGCGCCAGCTCGGCGACCTTCTGCTGGTGCGGGGTCTGCACCAGCTTGCGGATGCTGGCACCGGCGCCCGGCTCCAGCCCCGACACCTGCTGGAGCGTGGTGCGCAGCCCGATGCAGCCCAGCGCGTGCGCCTCGGCGGCCAGCGCGCCGACCCGCGCCCGCACCGAGCCGTCCAGTCCGGCGGCGCGGTCCAGGAGCGCTTCCAGACCGGTGTCGAAGGTCAACTGGTCCGCCATGTGGACGCGTTCGTTGTCCAGGGTGGTGCGGGCCACCTTCCAGCCGTTGTTCACCTCTCCGACCACCGCGTCGGCCGGCAGCAGCACCTCGTCGAAGTAGACCTCGTTGAAGAGCGAATCGCCGCTGATCTCCTTCAGCGGGCGGATGTCGATGCCCGGGGACTTCATGTCGACGAGGAAGAAGGTCAGCCCCTTGTGCTTGGGCGCGTCCGGGTCGGTGCGGGCCAGCAGGATGCCGTGGCTCGCCCACTGCGCGGCCGAGGTCCACACCTTCTGGCCGCTGATCCGCCAGCCGCCGTCCGCGGTCCGCTCCGCGCGGGTCCGCAGGGCGGCCAGATCCGAGCCCGCCTCGGGTTCGGAGAACAGCTGGCACCACAGCAGCTCGCCGCGCAGCGACGGCAGCAGATAGCGCTCCTGCTGCTCCGGGGTGCCGTGGGCGATCAGCGAGGGGACGACCCAGGTGGCGATGCCCAGATCACTGATCCGCACCCCGGCGGCCGCCAGCTCCTGCTGGATCGCGAGCTGTTGTACGGGGCCGGCGCCCAGTCCGTAGGGCGTGGGGAGGTGCGGGGCGGCATAGCCGGTGGGGGCCAGGGCGCGGCGCACGGCCGCGGGGTCGAGGCCGCGGACGCCGTCGACGACCGTCCGGGCCTCGGTCCGGAACTCCTCGGCCCCGGCGGGCAGTTCCAGGTGCAGCGGGCGCCGGGCGCCGTCGGCAGCGAGCCGGGCGGCCCGCAGCCGGTGGGTGTCGCCGCTGCCGAGCAGCTGGCGGGCGACGGTCGCCCGCCGCAGGTGGAGGTGGGCGTCGTGTTCCCAGGTGAAGCCGGTGCCGCCGAGGATCTGGATGCAGTCCTTGGCGCAGCTGACGGCGGCGTCCAGGGCGGTCGCGGTGGCCAGCGCCGCGACCAGTCCGCGGACCGCGGGCGGCTCGTGCAGGGCGCGGGCCGCGTCCCAGACCAGGGCGGCGGCCTGCTCGCAGCGTACGAGCATGTCGGCGCAGAGGTGTTTGACCGCCTGGAACTGGCCTATCGGGCGGCCGAACTGCTCGCGGACCGCGGCGTGTTCGGCGGCGGTGCGCAGGGCCCAGGAGGCCGTGCCACAGCTCTCGGCGGCCCACAGCACCCCGGCCAGGTCGCGGACCAGGTCGCCGTCCACGGTGAGCCGGCGCACGGCGGGCACCGCCACCCCGTGCGCGCTCACCTCGGCGGTCGGCCGGGTCGGGTCGGCGCTCTCCTGGACGCGTACGGTCAGCGCCCCGGCGTCGACCGCGAGCCAGACCGTCTCCCCGGCTCGTCGAACGCCGCCGCGCTCCGCTCCGTCCGCCCCGTCCGTCCTGTCCGTCCCGTCCGCCCCGTCCGAGGGGCCCGCCGTCTCCCCGCCGCCTTCCGCATGGACTTCCGCTTCCGCTCCCGCTGCGACCTCCGCGGCCAGCACGATGAGATCCGCGTCGGCGCCGGCCAGGACCGGAGGCGCGGCGCCCTCCAGGACGTAGCCGTCGGGGCTTTCGACGGCGGTGAGCGAGCCCGGGCCGAGTGCGACGGCGCCGATACGTGTGCCAGTGGCGAGGTCCCGTACGAGAGCGGGGGCGCCGCCGCGGTGCAGGAGGGCGGCGGCGAGGGTGGTGGGCAGATAGGGGCCGGGGAACGCGGCGCGGCCCAGTTCCTCCAGTACGACGGCGAGGTCGAGCAGTTCACCGCCCCCGCCGCCGTCGGCCTCGGGGAGATGCAGCCCGAGCAGGCCCTGAGCCGCGAGCCGGCCCCAGTACGCGGGCCGCCCGGGGCGCGCGGGCGCGGTGTCGAGCAGCTTGCGCAGCGCTTCGGGCGGCACGGCTCGCGCGGCCCAGCCGCCCGCCGCCTCGGCCAGGTCACGGTGTTCCGGTGTGATTCCGATGCCCATGCGGGGCAGACTAGAACACGTTTCATTCTGACGGAAGGTCAGTCAGGAGGTCGGCTGAGAGGGGGGTGGCGACCTGGGCGCCGGCAATCGGCGAGCAGTCGTGAGAGGGCGGCGAGCACCCGGCCGGTACAGGACGGCCGAGCCCCCGGCGGGGATTCCCCCTGGAGGAACGGTTCGGATGCGCACCGGAAACGGCCCGATGAATTCCGTCGCGAGAAGCCATTTCCCGACCCCTTCCTCCCACCCCTTCCTCCCGCCTCTTCCGCACACTCCCTTCCTCCCTCCCGCCCCTTCCCCCGGCCCACTCCCCCGCCCCCGAATTTGCCGCTTTCGGGCATCCCGGAAATGACCGACGGGAAATCAACGAGAACAGTCGGGGAACGGACCGGAACCCGGCGGGAACCGGCAGGAACAGCCGGGCCGCCCGATGCGGGAAACGGGTCGCCCGACGCGCAAAAAGCGAACCGCCGTTCCGATATCCGAATGTTCCGCACCGGGACACCCGCACTCCACCCGCGCCGGCCCGTACGGCACGATGAGCCCCTGACCGCACCACAGGAGGAAGCCCATGCCCGCTCCCACGGCTCCGACCGCTCCGCAGCCGGAGATACTCGCCGCTTTCGAGGCGGCGAAGGGCTTCATGCCCGTGGACGAGGGCCTCGCCCTGTATGCGGCGGCGGCCGAGGCGGCGGCCCTGGGGCTGCCGCTGGTGGAGGTGGGCACCTACTGCGGACGGTCCACGATCCTGCTCGCCGACGCCGCCCGCGGCGCCGGGGTGCTCGCCGTCACCGTCGACCACCACCGGGGCAGCGAGGAGCAGCAGCCGGGGTGGGAGTACCACGACGCGACCGTCGTCGACCCCGAGGTCGGCCGGATGGACACCCTGCCCACCTTCCGCCGCACCCTGCACGCCGCGGGCCTGGAGGAGCATGTGCTCGCCCTGGTGGGCCGGTCGCCGCAGGCCGCCGCCGTCTGGCAGGCCCCGGTGGGCCTGGTGTTCATCGACGGCGGGCACACCGACGAGCACGCCACCGCCGACTACGAGGGCTGGGCGCCGCATCTCGCGCCCGACGGGCTGCTGGTCATCCACGATGTCTTCGCGGACCCGGCGGACGGCGGCCAGGCCCCGTACCGCATCTACCGCAGGGCCCTGGAGTCCGGCGCGTTCACCGAGATCTCGGCCCACGGCTCGCTGCATGTACTGCAGCGCACCGGGGCGGGAATCTGAGCGGGCTACGATCGCGGACGTGTCGAACGGTAGTTCTCTCCCCTCGCACCGCCGCCTGCGCGGCACCCTTCTCGCCGTGCTGGCCGCCGTAGTGGTCGCCGGCCTGGGAGGCTGGCTGGCCTGGCGCTCGTCGGGCCACGACGGGCCCGGAGCCGGGCAGCCCGCACCGGGCGGCCCGGCGGAGAGCGCCTCCGGGGGCGCGACCGGGTCCGGCGGCAGTCCCACCCCCGGCAAGGGCTCCCGGGGCGGCAGCCCGCGCGACCGCCTCAAGGGCAAGGTCGTGGTGCTCGACCCCGGCCACAATCCGCACAACAGCGAGCACGGCCGGGAGATCGCCCGGCAGGTGGACATCGGCAACGACCGCAAGGAGTGCGACACCACCGGCACCGCCACCAACGACGGATACGCCGAGGCGTCCTTCACCCTGGACCTGGCCCGCCGAGCCCGCACGCTCCTCCAGGAGCAGGGCGCCAAGGTCGTCCTCACCCAGGACGGCGACCGCCCCTACGGCCCGTGTGTGGACGAGCGTGCGGAGATGGGCAACAAGGCGCATGCCGATGCCGCGCTGTCGCTCCACGCCGATGGTTCGGGCGCCGGCAACCGCGGCTTCCATGTCATCCTGCCCGCCCGGGTCACGGCCGGCCCGGCCGACACCGCCAAGATCACCGGACCCTCGCGGCAGTTGGGCGAGCGGCTGGCCGGCCGGTTCCGCGCGGTCACCGGAAGCGCGGCGTCCAATTACATCGGCGACGGCAGCGGGCTCGACACGCGCTCCGATCTCGGCGGCCTCAACCTCTCCACGGTGCCGAAGGTGTTCATCGAGTGCGGCAATATGCGCGACCCGAAGGACGCCGCGCAATTGACCGATGCGCACTGGCGGCAAAAGGCGGCCCGTGGGATCACCGAGGGCATTACGGACTTCTTGACGCACTGACCGGAGCGTCGAACCTGGCTCCGGAACCGATCCGATACCGGATCCGGGACGGCGTACCGATAGCGCGCGGAAACGAACACGACGGGCCGCCGGATTCGGCGACGGGTTCCCCTTTACGATGGGTGGCCACCGCCGTGCCTCGCACTGCGCGCACCGCGACAGCGACGACCGGACCCACGAAACCGACAAAGGACCCTTACGTGAACATCCGCTCCCTCACTCGAGGCGACGGCGTGGTGATCGGAGCAGCGGTGTTGCTGTTCATCGCCTCGTTCCTCTCTTCCACCGGCGGCCAGGGCTGCTCCGGACCGCTCGCCAAGTACTGCGAAGCCCAGAGCAGCAGCATTAACGCCTGGGACTCGGTGGCCGTTCTGATGAGCGTGTACCTGGCCGGGGTGATCGGCGCGGCGATCATCGTCGTCAGCCGTGCGCTGCCGCAGCAGCAGCTGCGCAAGGTCGCCGGTCTCGACCTCGCCCAGTTCGGTGTCGCCCTCACCGTCTTCGCGGCATGGACGGCGCTCTGGACCCTCATCGGCGCCCCCAGCGCCGGCGCGGGCCTGATCATCGGTCTGATCGCCGCCCTGATCCTGGCCGGTGGCGCCATCGCCACGCCGCTCCTGCCGCCGCTCAAGGTCGCCCTGATCGGCGCCCCGAAGCCGCAGCCCGCCGCCCCCTACGGGGCCGGCCCCAACCCGGGGTACGGCTACCCCGGCGCCCAGCAGCAGGCGAGCCAGGGCTACGGCTACCCGGGCACCCAGCAGCAGCCGCAGGGCGGCCAGCCGCACGGCCAGCAGGCGCCGGTGGACGCCACGGCGGGCGGCCCGGCGGGTGCCACGGCGGCGGCCGGCGCCCCGGCGGACTTCGCGCCGTTCTGGTTCGCGGTGCCCGTCGCGCGCCCGCTGTACGGCGAGGACGGCGCCCCGGCGCCGATCGCCGAACTGGCGCCCGGCACCTGGTACCTGGCGGTGGAGCAGCGCGGCGCGGCCCTGATCGCGCAGACCCAGGACGGCCGGCGCGGCGTCCTCCAGGACACCACCGGTATCCAGCGCGGCTGACACCGGACGCACAACGGTCCTTTCGCGGCCCCTCGCCCCTGCGGGCGGGGGGCCGTTGCGCTGCCGGCGGCCGGGCCGTACAGTTCCCCGACACTAATCTGACGCTGCGTCAGATATCTAGGGTCACCGTCCGCCGGAGAGGGGCGATCGGTATGCGACTCGGACTGGCACTGGGCTACTGGGGCCGCGGCCCGGACCCCCGGCACCTCGAACTCGCCCGCGCGGCCGAGCGGCTGGGCTATGACTCGGTGTGGACCGCGGAGGCCTGGGGGTCGGACGCCTTCACCGCGCTCACCTGGATCGCCGCCCACACCACCCGGATCAAACTGGGCACCGGGATCGCACAGATGGCGGCCCGTACGCCCACCGCCACGGCGATGCACGCCCTCACCCTCGACCATCTCTCCGGCGGCCGGGTGCTGCTGGGCCTGGGGCTGTCCGGGCCGCAGGTCGTCGAGGGGTGGTACGGCCGGCCGTTCCCCAGGAGCCCGCTGACCGCCACCCGCGAATACGTGGACGTGATCCGCCAAGTGCTGCGCCGGGAAGGGCCGGTGGAGTCGGACGGGGCCTTCCACCCGCATCCCTACCGCGGCGCGGACGGCACCGGCCTCGGCAAGCCGCTCAAGCCCATCACCCACCCGCTGCGGGCCGGCCTGCCCCTCCTGCTCGGCGCGGAGGGGCCCAAGAACATCGCCCAGACGACCCGGATCGCCGACGGCTGGCTGCCGCTGTACTGGTCGCCGGGCCGCACCGACGTCTACCGGGCGTCCCTGTCCGAGGCCCCGGACGGCTTTCTCATCGCCCCCATGGCCCGCGCCGTGGTCTGCGACGACATCGCCGAGGGGCTGCTCCCGGTCAAAGCGATGCTCGGCTTCTACATCGGCGGGATGGGGCACACGGCCAAAAACTTCCATGCCGATCTGATGGCCCGGATGGGCTTCGAGGAGGAGGCCCGCCGGGTGCAGCAGCTCTTCCTCGAAGGCCGCAGACAGGAGGCGGTGCAGGCCGTTCCGGACGCCTTCGCCGATGAGATCTCGCTGGTCGGCCCGCGCGAACGGATCGCGGAGCGGCTGGAGTTGTGGCGCTCCGGCCCGGTCACCGACCTGCTGGTCACCGCCCCCGACCCGGACACGCTACGGGTCCTGGCCGAGCTCAACTCCTGACGGCCGCAGGCGGCTCATTGGAACGAGGCCCACGCCAGCCACCGGTCGAGCAGTGCGCGCTCGCCCAGCACCTCGACCCGGCCGCTGTCGGCGGGCAGCCGGCGGTAGAGCACCCGGAGGAGGTCGGTGAGCGGGCCGCGCACCGCGACCGCGGCCTTCTCGTGCGCGCGGCGGTGGACGAGCCGCTCGCCGGTGAGGTCGAGGAGCCACTCCGCGTTCAGCTCGGGCGAGGTGTCGGTGGCGTGGAGGTGGAGGGTGCGGCCGGGTCCGAAGAGCTGCCCGCCGGGCTCCGCGAGGCGCGCCGTGAACAGTGGCAGGGCGCACAACTGAAGCCATTCCTCCAGGCAGTCGGCGGCGACCTCGGGCGGGACGTCGAAGGCGGCCCCCGCGGTGAGTGCGGCGTCGGCGCGGTGGATCACGGTCTCGTGGGTCATCCGGCGGGCCCAGAAGCCCGCCCGCTGTACTGGCGACCAGGTCCAGACCCCGGTATCGGGGCCGGCCTCACGCAGCGCCGCCACGGCCTGTTCCACCCCGGCCGCGAGCCAGGCGTCCAGCGCCGCCGCGTCGTCCCCCTCGGGCCCGTCCCCCTCGGGAATATCGGCCTCGTCGAGGTCCGTGGCGGACCGGGTGGCGACGAGGGTGCCGGCCCAGCGGTGGGCGCCGCCGACGTGCCGCGCGAGATCGGCCAGCGTCCAGTCCGGGCAGGTGGGCACGGTCGCGGACAGATCGGCGTCGCGCAGTATCTCCCGGAACTTCGTGGTCTCTTCCAGGAGATGGGCACAGTAGGCGTCGTGACTGAGTGAGCCTTGGAGAGTCATGCGGCGCACAGTAGCCACCGGTTCCCCGGTGCGGCCTCTTCTTTTTGCGGGCCGTAGGGGAGGTCCCGTACAGGGCCCCTACGGAACCTCCCTACGGCCCCGAGTCCCCGCCTACGCCTCCGCCTGCCGGCAGCAGTCCGGATCGAGCCCCGTCGGCAGCTGCTCGCCCCCGAAGACCGTGGTCGTGGCCTCGTCGCCGCCCAGGGCGGCCACCGCGAGCAGCAGCGAGCCGGCGGTCCAGGAGGTGCGCTCCTGTGGCCAGATCGCGTCGTCGTCGAAGACATAGCCGGTCCAGTACATGCCGTCCTCGGCGCGGAGGTGCTGCATCCACTTGAGGATCTGTACGGCCCGCTCGGACTCCCCCATCGCCCACAGAGCGAGCGCCAGTTCCGCGCTCTCGCCGCCGGTGACCCAGGGGTTGGGCAGCACACAGCGCACGCCCAGACCGGGCACGACGAACTGCTCCCAGTCCGCGTCGATGCGCTCACGGGCCTGTGCGCCGCGGACCGCGCCGCCGAGGATCGGGTAGTACCAGTCCATGGAGTAGCGGGACTTGTCCAGGAACCGCTCGGGGTGGCTGCGTATCGCATGGCCGAGGCGGCCGACGGCCAGCTCCCAGTCGGGCTGCGGCTCCTCGCGCTGTTCGGCGAGCGCCAGCGCACAGCGCAGCGCCTGGTAGATGGAGGACGAGCCGGTCAGCAGCGCGTCGTTGACGGACCTGCCGTCGTCCTCGCGCTTCCAGCCGATCTCGCCGCCGGGCTGCTGGAGCTCCAGGACGTACTCGGTCGCGGCATGCACCGCGGGCCACATGCGGTCGAGGAAGGTCTCGTCGCCGGTGGACAGGTAGTGGTGCCAGACGCCGACCGCGAGATAGGCACAGAAGTTGGTCTCCCGGCCGCGGTCGGTGGGTTCCTCGGCGTCGCCGTCGGCGTAGGCCGCGTACCAGGACCCGTCCGGGTTCTGGTGCCGCGCCAGCCAGTCGTACGCGGCCTCGGCGCGCTCGTGTTCGCCGGCCGCGTCCAGGGCCATGGCGGCCTCGGTGTGGTCCCACGGATCGAGGTGGTGGCCCCGGAACCAGGGAATCGCGCCGTCCGGCCGCTGGGTCGCCAGGATGCCGGCCACGGTGCGGGCGGCCTGCTCGGCGGTGAGCACCCCCGGCAGGACGAGCCGTTCGGTACGCCCGGGACTTGTCACTTGGCGGCCCCGGCGGAGCGCTTGGCGGAGGTCTTGGCGGCAGGCTTGGCACCGGACTTGGCGGGGGCCTTGGCACCGGACTTGGTGCCCGCCGCGGGCTTGCGGGCCTTGGCGGCGGTCCCGGCCGCCGGCTCGGTGGCCGGGGTGGCGGAGGCGGCGGACTCGCTCGCCTCCGCGGCGGCCGGCTCGGCGGTGGCCGCCTGGGGCAGATGCGGCTTGGTGGCGTAAACGACGAAGCTCTTGCCGATGACGGGGTTCAGGGCCCGCTCGGCGAGCCGGGTGGCCAGCGGCTTCTTCATGATGTCCCAGACCAGCAGCTTGTGGTACGCCTGCACCGGCAGCGCCTTGTCGTTGTCCACCCCGAAGGCGCACTTCAGCCACCAGTAGGGGCTGTGCAGCCCATGCGCGTGGTGCGTGCCGTACGGCTCCAGACCGGCCTCCCGCATCTTGCCCAGCAACTCGTCGCCGCGGTAGATGCGGATATGGCCGCCCTCGACCTCGTGGTAGGCGTCGCTGAGCGCCCAGCAGACCTTCTCGGGGCCGTAACGGGGGACGGTGACCGCGATCCGGCCGCCGGGGCGCAGCACCCGGACCATCTCGGCGAGCACGCCCTTGTCGTCCGGGATGTGCTCCATCACCTCGGAGATGATCACGACATCGAAACTGTCGTCGGGGAACGGCAGGTTCAGCGCATCGCCCTCCATGGCGGTGGCGGAGGCGCCCGCCGGGGCCTCACCCGCCTCCTCCATCGCGGCGAACCACTTGGCGACCTCGCGGATCTCCTCGCCGTTCTGGTCGAGGGCGACGACCTGCGCGCCGCGCCGGTAACACTCGAAGGCATGCCGGCCGGCGCCGCACCCCAGGTCAAGCACACGGTCGCCCGGAGCGAGCGGGAAACGGGAAAAGTCGACGGTCAGCACGGCGTTCAGCTTTCGTCCGGCGGTTGGTGGCGGTGGTGGCTGCGGAAGGAACTACGGGCCGGTCGGGCCACTAGACGTGCCCGGCGGCACTCGGCGCGGTCGCGGTGCCGGCGGCCCCGCCGGACGCCGCCCCGGGGAGGGTGCGGGCGCCGGCCCGGCCTCTTTGGAGGGCGATGGCCTCGCGGTAGCGCTCGGCGGTGCCGAGGGCGGCCTGCCGCCAGGTGAAGCGGGCCAGCACCCGCTCCCGTCCGGCCGCGCCGAGCCGGCGGCGCAGCGTCTCGTCGCCCAGCAGGCGGAGCAGTCCGCCCGCCAGCGCACCGGCGTCCCCCGGGGGCACCGCGAGGCAGGTCTCGCCGTCCGGGCCGGCGACCTCGGGGATGGCGCCGCCGGTGGTGGCCAGCAACGGCGTGCCGGTGGCCATCGCTTCGGCGGCGGGCAGCGAGAAGCCCTCGTAGAGGGAGGGGACACAGGCGATCTGGGCGCTGCGCACCAGGTCGACGAGTTCGGGGTCGCTGATGCCCTTGACGAACTCGATGGCGCCGGACAGGCCGAGCCGCTCGATGGCGGCGGCGACCGGCCCGTCGTCGGCGCGCTTGCCGACGACCACCAGATGCGCGTCGGGCTGTTCGGTGCGCACCTTGGCGAGCGCCTCGACGAGGTGGATCAGCCCCTTGAGGGGGACATCCGCGCTGGAGGTGGTGACGATCCGGCCGGGCACCTCGGGCACCGAGGCATCCGGCGAGAACAGATCGGTGTCGGCGCCGATATGCACCACATGGATCCGGTCGGCGGCCACCCGGAGGTCATCGACGATCTCCTGGCGGGAGGATCCGGAGACGGTCAGCACCGACGGCAGCCGCCGGGCCACCCGCTTCTGCATACGGGTGAAGCCGTACCAGCGGCGGACGGAGGCCCGGCGCTTCCAGCCGCCGGCGGCCGCCAGGTCCAGCCGGCGGTCGACGGTGATGGGGTGGTGGATGGTGGTGACCAGCGGGGCGCCGAGCGCGCCGGGGCCGCCGAGCAGGCCGTAGCCGAGGGTCTGGTTGTCGTGGACGACGTCGAACTGGCCTCGGCGGGCGGCGAGATGGCGCCGGGCCCGCAGCGAGAAGGTCAGCGGCTCGGGGAAACCACCGGTCCACATCGTGCCGACTTCCAGGGCGTCGATCCAGTCGCGGTACTCACCGCGCTTCGGCGTACGGAACGGGTCCGGCTGGCGGTAGAGGTCCAGGCTGGGCAGCTCGGTCAGGGTCACCCCGTCGTCGACGACGGGGTAGGGCTGGGCGCCGATGACCTCGACGGAGTGGCCGAGGCGGGCCAGTTCGCGCGAGAGGTGCCGTACGTAGACGCCCTGGCCGCCGCAGAACGGGTTCCCCTTATACGTGAGCATCGCGATCCGCAGGGGACGCTCGCCGTTCGTCGGGGCGGAGGCCGGGGTGGCCTCTGCGGGGCGAGGCGCGGCTGCCTGGACGGCCTCTGCGGTCACGCTCGGCCCCCTTCTCACTGGACTTTCGCCGGAGCGTAACCGCTGGCGGTAATCTAGAACAAGTTTCAGAACTTATTGGCTACTGATCAGTTCACCGAGCTTCGAATCTACCGGCCGAGAACGAAGCGAAAAGAGCCGCACCAGGTGATTCGCGCCACCACCCGCCCCCCTGCCATGCTGTGCCGAGCACACCACCGGCACTCGCCGCATCGCGGACGGAATGCCACGGAATGGGAAATATGACTACGGAATCCAAGGCGGCCAGACCGACCCTTCCCGCGAGTCCTCCCCTGACCGAGCGTCAGGAGGCCCGGCGCCGCCGCATCCTGCACACCAGCGCCAAGCTGGCGTCCCGTGGTGGCTTCGACGCCGTGCAGATGCGCGAGGTCGCCGAGTCCTCGGGCGTCGCGCTCGGCACCCTCTACCGCTACTTCCCCTCCAAGGTGCATCTGCTGGTCGCCACCATGCAGGACCAGCTCCAGCACATGCACGAGACGCTGCGCAAACGCCCGCCGTCGGAGCAGGACCCGGGCGCACGGGTGGCCCAGACCCTGATGCGGGCGTTCCGCGCGCTCCAGCGCGAGCCGCATCTCGCGGACGCGATGGTGCGCGCACTGACCTTCGCAGACCGCTCCGTCAGCCCCGAGGTGGACACCGTCTCCCGGCTGACCACCGCGATCATCCTCGATGCGATGGGCCTGGACGGCCCCGCCACCCCCGAGCAGCTCTCCGCGGTCCGCGTCATCGAGCACACCTGGCACTCGGCCCTGATCACCTGGCTCTCGGGCCGCGCCTCGATCGCCCAGGTGAAGATAGACATCGAGACGGTCTGCCGCCTGATCGAGGTCACGTCGGGGGACCGGCCGGGGGGCCGGGGGCGCTGAGGGCGGGCGCCTGGGGCCGTACCACCGGCACGTGGGGCCGTACCATCCTCGTCGGCCCGCGCGCGTTAACCCCGCCTCTGCCATGGGTAGTTGGCCCGCAAGGGGCCCACCGGCCCCCTACGGGACTCCGCCGCGCGCCCCCTACGGGCCCCCGGCCACGGGGCTCCCGCCCCGCGCCCCGGGCCGTCGTTCCCCGGCCGTGCGGCCGTCGCTCATTCCTCCGGCGGGAAGACCGCCTCGCCGCTGTCGGCCACGGTGAGGGTGATCGCTTCCACGGGACATCCCTCGGCCGCGGCCAGCACGCTCTCGGCGGCGTCCGTCTCCGGCGCCGCCGGATGCGACTGCCGCGCCGAGTCGAGGCGGAAGCCGTCCGGCGCCGCCGCGGCGCACATCCCCGACCCGATGCAGACGTTCCGGTCCACCACCACCTGCCAGCGGTCCCCCATCAGGCACCCGCCGGCAGATGGATCATCTTGTGCTCCAGGTATTCGCCGAAGCCCTCGGGCCCGAACTCCCGCCCGATGCCGGAGTTCTTGTAGCCGCCGAACGGGCCGAGCATGTCGATGCTGAAGGTGTTCACCGAGTACGTGCCGGTGCGCACCTGCCGGGCGATCTCGATGCCGTGGTCGACGTCGGCCGTCCACACCGAGCCGGAGAGCCCGTAGTCGGAGTCGTTGGCGATCCGTACCGCCTCCGCCTCGTCGTCGTACGGCAGCAGACAGATGACCGGGCCGAAGATCTCCTCACGGGCGATCCGCATGGAGTTGGCGACCTCACCGAAGAGGGTCGGCTCGACGTACCAGCCCGTGGCCTGCCCTTTGGGGCGGCCGCCGCCGGTCAGCACCTTGGCGCCCTCCTGCTGTCCGAGCGCGATGTAGTCCAGTGAGCGCTGCTGCTGACGGCGGGCGACCAGCGGGCCGACTTCGGTGGCCGGATCCAGCGGGTCGCCGACGGTGAGCGCCGAGGCCGCCGCGGTGAACCGCTCGGCGATCTCGTCATAGTGGCTGCGCGGGGCGAGGATCCGCGTCTGGGCCACACACGCCTGGCCGTTGATCATCCAGGCGAACGGCACGATGCCGGCCACCGCCGCGTCCAGATCCGCGTCCGGCAGGATCACGGCCGCGGACTTGCCGCCGAGTTCCAGCGTGACCCGGCTGAGGTGGCGAGCCGCGACCTCCATGACCCGCTTGCCGGCCGCCACCGAGCCGGTGAACGACACCTTGTCCACGCCGGGGTGCCCGACCAGGTACTCGCTCACCTCGCGGTCCGCCGGCAGGATCGACAGCACCCCCGCCGGCAGTCCGGCCTCCGTCGCGATCTCCGCGAGCAGATACGCGTCCAGCGGGGTCTCCGGTGACACCTTCAGCACCACCGAGCAGCCGGCCAGCAACGCCGGCGCGAGCTTGGCGGCGGCGGTGAACTGCGGGACATTCCACGGCACCACGGCCGCGACCACCCCGGCCGGTTCCCGCCGCACCAGCAGCGGCCCCAGCACCCCGCCCCGCCGCTCCTCGAACGGGAAGTCACGGGCCACCGTGAGCGCGGCGTCCCACACCAGCATCGCGGCCAGCGACTGCACCATGACGCCGGAGGTGAACGGGGTGCCGTTCTCCGCGCTGATGACCTTGGCGATCTCCTCACTGCGGGCCGCGAAGGCGTCCTTGATACGGGTCACCACCGCGATCCGGTCCGCCAACGGGGCGTTCGCCCACACCCCGGACGCGAAGGACGTACGGGCCGCGGCCACCGCACGGTCGACATCGGCCCGCGAGGCGTGCGGCACCCGGCCGATGACCTGTTCGGTGTGCGGCGAGACGACCTCGATCGTGTCCCGGCCGGCCGGATCGACCCACTCACCGCCTATGTAGAGCTTTCCGTGCTCGACGAGGTCGCTCATCGCTGCCGCCTCCTGCGGGTCGGCCGCCTGTTCCGGCGGTCCCTGCCGGTTCGATGTCGTTGCCGGTTCGATGTCGTTGCCGGTTCGCGCTTGTTGCCGGTTCGCTGTTGTTGCCGGTTCGCTGTTGTTGCCGAGGCCCCTAGGACGCGCCTCGGAGGTGCCTCGGCGTGATGGGTTTGCTGACGAGGCATCAGGCCACGTACACCCCAGGAACTGATACCAGTTCTAGTTGGAGGAGTCCACGGCGCCGACCGAATCCCAACTCACCCCACCCGAGGGGGCACTTCAAGCCGCTTTGAAACCAGTTCTAGTTATAGTGAGGCCGGGTACCGGGTGTATGCCGCACCGAGAGGGGACCGGGATGACCGCGCAGGTGACCGACCACAAGGGCGGGGTGTGGAGCATCCCCGTCCCCATCCCGGACAACCCGCTCGGCCACACTCTCGTCCACCTCCTGGAGACCGACCGCGGGCCGGTGCTGATCGACACCGGCTGGGACGACCCGGACTCCTGGGACACCCTCGTCGCCGGCGTCACCGCCTGCGGGTTCGCCCTCACCGACCTCCACGGCGTCCTGATCACCCACCACCACCCCGACCACCACGGTCTGTCCGCCAAGGTCCGGGAGGTCTCCGGCGCCTGGATCGCGATGCACGCCGCCGACACCGCGGTGGTCCGCCGCACCCGCGCGGCCGAACCGGGCCAGTGGCTCGACTACCTGCTCGCCAAACTCACGGCGGCGGGCGCACCGGACGACCATCTGGCGCCCCTGCGGAAGGCCCGCGCCACAGGGAACGGCCGGAAGCTGCCCGGCCGGCGGGCCGCGCTGCCGGACCGCGGCATCGACCCCGGCGAACTGCTCGACCTGCCGGGGCGCCGGGTACGCGCCATCTGGACGCCCGGCCACACCCCCGGCCATGTGTGCCTCCACCTGGAGGAGGAGCACCCCTCGGCGCGGACGCCCGGCTTCGGCCGGCTGTTCTCCGGCGACCACCTCCTGCCCGGCATCACCCCGCACATCGGCCTGTACGAGGCCCCGGACGAGGAGGGGAGCCCGCCCGGCCCGCACGGCATGGCGGGCTCCGGGGAGGACGCCGACCCCTTGGGCGACTACCTCGACTCCCTCGAGCGCGTCGGCCGGCTCGACCCCGCCGAGGTGCTGCCCGCCCATCAGCACGCGTTCACCGACGCCGGCGGCCGGGTGCGCACCCTCATCGCCCACCACGAAGAGCGGCTGGCCCAGCTCGGATCCCTGCTCCAGGAACCGCGCACCGTCTGGCAGCTCGCCGTGGCCATGGAGTGGAACCGCCCGTGGGAGCAGATCCCTTACGGATCCCGCAATATCGCCGTCTCGGAGGCCGAGGCCCATCTGCGCCGGCTGGTGAAGCAGGGGCGGGCGGAGTGGGTGCCGGGGTCGGATCCGGTGCGGTATCGGGCGGTGTGAGGGGGCGGGCCTTTCGTACCCGGCGCCGGTGCGCCCGGCCCGTGCCGCGCCCGTGCCCGGCGCGCGCGCCGCTCCCTCCGGCTCGTGCCGGATTTCGTCGGCTCGTACGGGCGAGCGAGCGCCCGCCCGGTGCCGGTTAAGGTGTGCGGGACAAATTCATCCGTACCCGATCGGGGGAAGCCGGTGGAAATCCGGCGCTGACCCGCAACCGTGAGGACGGCCCGTCCGTACCGCGCCGGCTGGCCCGGCAGGACGGCCGTACGAGCCGGAGCACCCGAGGGGGCACGACCAAGGCTCCCGCCACCGGAACCGTCCGCCACAGGGACGGCCGGTGCGCGGCACCGTCGAGGTATACGGAGCTGAGCCCGGTGCCACCGCGTCCGCGATCCAGGGGGATGGCCGCGCGGGCGGTCGGCCGAGCGCGGCTGCGTACATCTCCGCGACCCGACCCGAGAGGCACCGACCCGATGGCCCCCATGGCTTCCATGGCTCACCAGGCCCCCCTGACGCACCCCGTCGCCTTCCTGGCGCGCCGCGCCGCCACGGCGCTGGCGGCCGCGGCGGTGCTGGGCGCGGCCGCTGCCCCCGCCGCGTACGCCGACGACGCCGCCCCGTCCGCGTCCCCCAAGAAGCTGCCGGACGGCCTGTACGGCACCAAGGACCCGCAGTACGACGGGGTGTGGCGGCAGTCGCTCGCGCTGCTCGCGCAGGACACGGTGGGGGTGCGGCCGGCGGCGTCCGGCGTGCGCTGGCTGGTCGGGCAGCAGTGCGCCGACGGCGCGTTCACCGCTTTCCGTGCCGAGCCCGGCAAGCCCTGTGACGCCAAGACCATGCGGGACACCAACCAGACTGCGGCCGCGGTGCAGGCGCTGGCCGCGCTCGGCGGGCACGGTGACACCGTGCAAAAGGCCGTGGGCTGGCTGAAATCGGTGCAGAACGATGACGGCGGCTGGAGCTCGATGCCCGGTTCGGCCAGCGACGCCAACTCCACGTCCGTGGTCATCGGCGCGCTCGCGGCGGCGGGCGAGAAGCCGCGGTCCGTGACCTCCAAGAAGGGCGGCAAGACCCCGTACGACGGGCTGCTCACCTTCCAGCTGGGCTGCGACGCGAAGGAGGGCGAGCGCGGCGCGTTCACCTTCCAGCTCAAGGGCGCCGCCCCGAACGCCGACGCCACCGCGGCCGCCGCGACCGGAGCGCTCGGCAAGGGCTTCGTCGTGGCGCCCGCTGACCAGCGGGCAGACGCTCCGGTCAAGCCGCTGAACTGCAAGGACGGCGGGGACGCGAAGAAGAACGAGTCGGCGCGGGCCGCGGCGGGTGGCGATGCCTACCTCGTCGCGCAGCTCGACAAGAACGGGCAGCATCTGCTCTCCGCGATGCCGGGCGCCGAGAAGCAGCCCGATGTCGGCAACACCGCCGACGCGGTGGTGGCGCTGGCGGCGGGCGGGCACGGTGCCGCTGCCGCGAAGCCGCTGAAGTGGCTGGAGAAGAACGCCACGGACTGGGCCAAGCAGAACGGACCCGCCGCGTACGCCCAGCTGGTGCTGGCCGCGCACGCCACCGGTACCGACCCGCGTTCCTTCGGCGGCACCGACCTGGTGGCCGCGCTCAACGCCACCGGTCCCAAGCCGGCCGCCGCGGCGCAGAAGGACACCGGGGACGCCGACGGCGCCACGGACGGCGGCGGCATCAGCGTGTGGTGGGTCATCGGCGTCGGCCTCGCCTTCGGCGCCGGCATCGGGTTCCTGCTGAGCAGCCGTAAGAAGAACCAGCTCTGATGCGGCGGACCAGGATCGCCGGCGCCGTACTGCTGGCCGGTACGGTCACCGGCCTGGCCGCCGGGCCCGCGCAGGCGCAGGAGTACCGCTACTGGTCGTTCTGGGACGGCAAGGGCGGCTCCTGGGCGTACGCCACCGAGGGGCCGGCCACTCAGCGTCCGGCCGACGGCGCGGTCGCGGGCTTCCGCTTCACCCTCGGCGCCGACTCCGCCGGGGCCGGTAAGCCGCGCCCGGCCGCCGACTTCGATGCGATCTGCCGCGACACCCCCGCCAAGGACGGCCGCAAGCGGATCGGCATCGTGCTGGACTTCGGCACCGCGGCGGACGCGCCCGGCGGCGAGCGGCCGCCGGCGGCCAGGACGGAGTGTGCGCAGGTGGCCGAGGACGCCTCGGCGGGCGAGGCGCTGGCGGCGGTCGCCCGGCCGCTGCGTTACGACGCCAATGCCTTGCTCTGTGCGATCGCCGGGTATCCGAAGGCGGGATGCGCGGAGGCGGTGAACGGATCGAAGGACGGCCCGAAGGACGGCGCGACGGACGGGGCGAAGGACGGGGCGAAGGGGTCCGCGTCCTCCGCTGCTTCGTCCGCGGGAGCGGCGGAGGGCCGTGCCGACGGGAAGGACGGGGGCGGTGGGAGTGTCGACGGGGGGCCGTCCGCCGGACTGCTCGGCGGGGCCGCGGTCGTCGTCGCCCTGGGTGCGGCAGCGGTGTGGCAGGCACGCCGCCGACGCGGATGAGCGCCCCGCAGGCGACCCGTACCACCGCGCTGCACGCCGGCGCCTGGTGGCTGTGGGCGCTGGGCCTGGCCACCGCGGCCTCCCGCACCACCGATCCTCTGCTGCTGGGGCTGCTGGTGGGGGTGGCCGGATATGTCGTCGCGGCGCGTCGTACGGATGCGCCGTGGGCCCGCTCGTACGGCGCGTTCGTCAAGCTCGGGCTGGTCGTGATCGTCATCCGGCTGGTCTTCGCCTTCTTTCTCGGCTCGCCGATCCCCGGTACGCACACCCTCGTCACGCTGCCCGAAGTGCCGCTGCCGGACTGGGCGAAGGGCGTCCGGATCGGCGGCCGGGTCACCGCGGAGGGCATGGTCTTCGCCCTGTACGACGGACTGAAACTGGCCACTCTCCTCATCTGTGTGGGCGCCGCCAATGCGCTCGCCAACCCGGCCCGGCTCCTGAAGTCCCTGCCCGGTGCGCTCTATGAAGCGGGCGTCGCGGTCGTCGTGGCGATGACCTTCGCCCCGAACCTGGTCGCCGACGTCCAGCGGCTGCGCGCCGCCCGCCGGCTACGCGGGCGCCCCGACCGCGGGGTCAAGGCACTCCTCCAGGTCGGACTGCCGGTGCTGGAGGGCGCGCTGGAGCGCTCGGTGGCGCTGGCCGCGGCCATGGACGCACGCGGCTACGGCCGCAGCGCCCAAGTACCGCCCGCCGTACGCCACCTCACCTCCGTGCTCACCCTCGGCGGGCTGCTCGGGGTCTGCGCCGGAACCTATGGGCTGTTGGGGGACACCGGGAGCGGCTACGGGCTGCCGCTGCTGCTCGCCGGGCTGGCGGCGGCGCTCGCCGGGCTGTGGCTCGGGGGCCGCCGCTCGGTGCGCAGCCGCTACCGGCCCGAGCGGTGGGGCGCCCGCGCCTGGCTGGTCGCGGGCTCCGGCATGGCCGTCGCCGCCCTGATGATCTGGGCGAACGACTATGCACCGGCCGCGCTGCATCCGCCCGCCGTCCCGCTCACCACCCCCGTTCTCCCCCTCTGGCCGGCCGTTTCCGTTCTCGTGGGGCTGCTTCCCGCGTTCGTCGCCCCGCTCCCGTCGAGCGCGGACCGGGCCGGGTCCCGTGCTGCGTCCCGTGGGCGTCGCCGTGCCTCTGATGTCGATCCGTGTACGAAGGAGCCCACCCCGTGATCCGGTTCGAGCAGGTCTCGGTCACCTACGGCGATGCCGCGGCGCCCGCCGTCCAGGGCGTCGACCTGACCGTCCCCGAGGGCGAACTGTGTCTCCTGGTCGGCCCCTCCGGCGTCGGCAAGTCCACCGTCCTGAACGCCGTCTGCGGTCTCGTCCCGCACTTCACCGGCGGCACCCTGCACGGCCGGGTCACCGTCGACGGCCGGGACACCCGCACCCACAAACCGCGCGAACTGGCCGATGTCGTCGGCACCGTGGGCCAGGACCCACTGGCGCACTTCGTCACGGACACCGTCGAGGACGAACTCGCCTACGGCATGGAATCGCTCGGCCTCCCCCCTGAGGTGATGCGCCGCCGGGTCGAGGAGACCCTCGACCTGCTGGGCCTGGCCGAGCTGCGCGACCGCGCGATCACCACGCTCTCGGGCGGACAGCGGCAACGGGTGGCGATCGGTTCGGTCCTCACCACCCACCCCAAGGTCCTGGTCCTGGACGAGCCGACCTCCGCACTCGACCCCGCCGCCGCGGAAGAGGTGCTCTCCGTCCTCCAGCGGCTGGTCCATGACCTCGGCACCACGGTCCTGCTGGCCGAACACCGGCTGGAGCGCGTGGTCCAGTACGCCGACCAGGTCATCCTCCTTCCTTCCCCGGGCGCGCCCCCAGTCATGGGCACCCCCGCCGACATCATGGCCGTCTCCCCCGTCCACCCCCCGGTCGTGGCCCTCGGCCGCCTCGCCCACTGGTCCCCGCTCCCCCTCTCCGTACGCGACGCCCGCCGCAAGGCCGCCCCCCTGCGCGAGCAGCTGGCGGAGGTCCCGCCGCAGGCGCCCGCGAGGAACGCGGGGCCCGAGCCGGGAGCACCGGATGCTGCCGCGGAGGTCTCGGGGCTCGGTGTGCGCCGGGGTCGGACCGAGGCGCTGCACGGGGTGGATCTGACCGTGCGGGGTGGCGAGACGGTCGCCCTGATGGGACGTAACGGTGCGGGGAAGTCCACCCTGCTCACCACCCTCGTCGGGATGCATCAGCCGTCGTCCGGCACGGTGCGGGTCGGTGGCGCCGTCCCGCACCGCACCAGCCCCCGGGACCTCCTGCGACATGTCGGTCTGGTCCCGCAGGAACCTCGTGACCTCCTCTACGCCGATACCGTCGCCGCCGAGTGCACCGCGGCCGACCAGGACGCGGACGCCCCCGCCGGCAGCTGCCGGGCTCTGGTCGCCCGGCTGCTGCCGGATGTCCCGGACTCCGTTCACCCCCGTGATCTGTCCGAGGGCCAACGGCTCGCGCTGGCCCTCGCGGTCGTGCTGACCGCCCGTCCACCACTGCTCCTTCTCGACGAGCCCACCCGCGGCCTGGACTACGCCGCCAAGGCCCGGCTGATCGAGGTGCTGCGCACCCTGGCCGCCGAGGGCCACGCCATCGTCCTGGCCACCCATGACGTGGAACTCGCCGCCGAACTGGCGCACCGCGTGGTCATCCTCGCCGACGGCGAGATCGTCGCCGACGGTCCCACCGACGAGGTCGTGGTCTCCTCTCCTTCCTTCGCGCCGCAGGTCGCCAAGGTCCTCGCCCCGCTGCCCTGGCTGACGGTTCCCCAGGTGGCCCGCGCCCTGGAGGCCCTCGCATGACCGTGCCTGCACCCCGCCGGGAGGGCGCCGGGCCCGGCTCCGGTCCCAGCCTCGGCTCCGATTCTGCTTCCGGCCCCGGCCGCCCCGGGCCCGGCTCCGGCCGCCCCAACCCCGGCCGCCAGGCCCGTGCCGTGCGGCTAGGTCCCCGCTCCATCGCCGCGCTGGCCCTGATCTCGGCCATCGGCGTGATGGCCTTCGGCTGGCCGCTGCTCGCCGACTCCGCCTCCGGGCTCGCCCATTCCAAGGACGCGCCCTGGCTGTTCGCCGCGCTGCTGCCGATGCTGCTTGCCGTTGTCGTGGCAACCATCGCCGACACCGGCCTGGACGCCAAGGCCATCGCCATGCTCGGCGTCCTGGCCGCGGCCGGGGCCGCCATGCGCCCGCTGGGCGCGGGGACCGCCGGCATCGAGCCGATGTTCTTCCTGATGGTGCTGTCGGGTCGGGTGCTCGGGCCCGGGTTCGGGTTCGTACTGGGTTCGGTGGCGATGTTCGCGTCCGCGCTGCTGACCGGCGGTGTCGGGCCCTGGATGCCGTTCCAGATGCTGACGATGGGGTGGGTGTCGATGGGCGCCGGCCTGCTGCCGGGGCCCGACCGGCTGCGCGGCCGCGGTGAACTCGCCCTGCTCGCCACCTACGGAGCCGTCTCCGCCGTCCTCTACGGCCTGATCATGAACCTCCAGGGCTGGCCCTATATCGCCGGCCTGACCTCAGGGGTCTCCTTCGTCCCCGGCGACCCGCTCGATCAGAATCTGGCCCGCTATCTCGCCTACTGCCTTGCCACCTCCCTCGGTTGGGACCTCCCCCGGGCCCTGGTCACCGTGATCCTCACCTGCACGCTCGGGGGCACCGTCCTCCGGGCGCTGCGCCGCGCCACCCGCCGCGCGGCCTTCGACGTCCCTTCCTCCTTCACTCCCGATCTGCCCCGAGAGGCCACGTCCCGGTGAGGTGACCCCGGGTGCCGTCGCCCCGCGTGCGGTGACCCCGGCTTCTGCCTCCCTTCTGCTCCTGGGTGTGCCCCTCCCTGCCTGGGGCGGTGATCGTCAGTCGTCTCGCTGCACGCCCCCGGCATCCTCCGGAGCCGTATCAGCGGGCGACCGGCAGTGTGCGGGCGATGGACGGTTGCGAGCGCAGGAATGACCTGTAGTGGTCGGCGTCGGCGCCCTGGTCCACGACCGTGGCCCTGGCGCCCTGACCGGCCAACTGCCGGGCACAGCTGCGGGTGTTGGCTATGGGGACGTCCCGGTCGCCGGTGGCGGAGTAGAGGGTTATCCGCACGTCCCGGCCCGGCTTCCAGTCGCAGGTGCGGTCGTTGGCGCGGAGCACGTCCAGCAGAGCGCCGGAGGGGTGCCGGAGCTTTTGGTACCAGGTGTCCGTCAGCAGATCTTCGAGGCGTTCGGGCAGCTTGCCCGCGATCTCTTCCGCCGGATGCTCGCTGTCGAAGAGCTCCTCGACCCGGTCGGCGTAGGGGGCGCGGAACACTTCGGCGGGGTCGTCGTAGAGCGGGTGCAGACGGTTCTGGGCGGTGAGGAAGAAGGAGAGGTAGAAGACGGCGGACCGGGGGTCGATGCGGCCGTCGAACATGCCGGGGAGTTCCTCGCCGACGAGGTCGAACGGCCCGCCGACCGGAGCGAGCATGCCGAGGCGGAAGCGGCGATCGGCGCCGCGGTTCAGCTCACGGCCCAGTGCCATGGCCACCTGTCCGCCCTGGGAGAAGCCGGTGAGGGACACCTTGCGGTCGAGGGTGACCCAATGTTCCCGTGCGGCCGTGTGGGCTGCCCGGAGCATGTCGAGGGAGGCCGCGGCGGAGGACCGGGCGTCCATGTACGGATGGCTTCCGGGACCGGTGCCGAGGCCGAGGTAGTCGGGGGCGATGGCGGCGCGGCCGGCCGAGGCGTACAGCACCGAGACCGCCCGGTCCGGGCCGTCCGTCATCGAGGGGGCGTAGCCGCGGTAGGCGAGGGTGCCGTGGGTGTGGATGACGGGCGGGAGCGGCCGCGAGCCGCCACCCGTGGGGAGGGCGAGCAGGCCGGAGGCGGCGGTGGGGCGGCCGTCGGGGGTGATCGTGCGGTAGGTCAGACGGTAGGCGGCGACGCCATGCCGGGCGGAGCCGGTCTCCAGGCCCTGTTTCTGTGCCTGGGAGATGACCTCGGCCCGTGTCTGCCGGCCGAGGGGCTTGAGCGAGAGGAGCGTCCCGCGTGCCTGGCCGGTGTGCGCGGCGGTGACTGCGTGGACTGTCTGTCCGGGCTGTCCGGGCTCCGCCGACTGCGTCATGAATGCCGACGGCGCCGCGAGGGCCGGGGCCGTGGTGAGCGCCACCAGCACGAGGGCGGCGACGGCGGCCAGGCCACGTGAGACGCGTCGTGGCCCCCGCGAGGCCCCCGGCCCGGCCGGCCCACCGGATGCGGCCGACTCACCGGAGGCACCCCCTGCACCGGCCGCTGCCGGAGGTAATGGCGAGGAGGTGAGAGAGGAAGAGGAGCGCTGCCGCGGTGATCTGTTCGTCATGTCGTCGACGCTACGGAGATCGCGCGCCTCGCAGAATGCGGCTTTCCGCACAACTCAGCTGCGGTTTTCCTCAGGTTGGGGAGAGGGCGCCGGAACACCCCCGTCCCCTTCGCGTAACCGCCGTCGATGGCCGCCGGCTCGCCGCCACAACCGCCACAACCGCCACAACCGCCACAACCGCTACAACCGCTGAATGATCGTCCCCGTCGCCAGTGCCCCGCCCGCGCACATGGTGATCAGGGCGAATTCCTTGTCCCTGCGTTCGAGTTCGTGGAGTGCGGTGGTCAGGAGCCGGGCGCCGGTGGCTCCGACCGGGTGGCCGAGGGCGATGGCGCCGCCGTTCACATTCACCTTCTCCAGGTCCTGCTCGAAGACCTGCGCCCAGGAGAGCACGACAGAGGCGAAGGCCTCATTGATCTCGACCAGGTCGATGTCCTTGAGGGACATACCGGCCTTGCCGAGCACCGCGCGGGTGGCGTCGATGGGACCGTCCAGATGGAAGTGCGGATCGGCGCCGACCAGTGCCTGAGCCACGATGCGGGCCCGTGGTTTGAGTTTGAGGGCGCGCGCCATGCGCTTGGAGGCCCACATCAGTGCGGCGGCGCCGTCGGAGATCTGTGAGGAGTTGCCCGCCGTGTGGACGGCGGTCGGCATCACGGGCTTGAGGCCGCCGAGCGCCTCCATGCTGGTGTCGCGCAGTCCCTCGTCGTGGTCGACCAGCCGCCACATGCCCTGCCCCGTGGCCTGTTCGTCCTCCGTGGTGGGCACCTGGACGGCGAAGGTCTCCCGTTTGAAGCGCTCCTCGGCCCAGGCTGCGGCCGCCCGCTCCTGCGAGATGAGGCCGAGCGAGTCGACGTTCTCGCGGGTCAGCCCCCGGTTGCGGGCGATGCGTTCGGCCGCTTCGAACTGGTTGGGCAGGTCGACGTTCCACTCGTCGGGCCAGGGCTTGCCGGGGCCGTGCTTGGAGCCGCTGCCCAGCGGCACCCGGGACATCGCCTCGACGCCGCAGCCGATGCCGATGTCGATGACCCCGGCCGCAATCATGTTGGCGACCATGTGGTTGGCCTGTTGCGAGGATCCGCACTGACAGTCCACGGTGGTGGCAGCTGTCTCGTACGGGAGGCCCATCGTCAGCCAGGCGTTGCGGGCCGGGTTCATGGACTGCTCGCCGGCGTGGGTGACGGTGCCGCCCACGATCTGTTCGACGCAGTCCGGCTGGATGCCTGTACGGGCGAGGAGTTCGCGGTAGGTCTCCCCCAGGAGGTAGGCGGGATGGAGGTTGGCGAGCGCGCCGCCGCGCTTACCGATGGGGGTGCGTACTGCTTCGACGATGACGGGTTCCGCGGCCATGACTGACTCGTCCTCTCCTCGCGTCCGCGGATGGCCCGGCACCCACGGAAGAAGAACTAGTACCCGTTCTAGTTCTACAAACAGTCTTATGAGACGGCCCCCGGGGCGCAAGGGGCGTGCAAGCCCCTTGTCCACAACCGGAGTCGCCGCACCCCTTGCCACTTGCAGAACGGGTCATTACCTTCACCGCGACCCATATCTGATGAACCGTCAGACGCCGGATGGACCAGGAGTCGCCGATGCCATGTCCCGCGCTGCCCGATGGGTTCGACTTCACCGACCCCGACGTCTACCAGTCCCGTGTTCCGCTCCCCGAGTTCGCCCAGCTGCGGCGCACCGCGCCCGTGTGGTGGAACGCCCAGCCGCACGGCATCGCCGGCTTCGGTGACGACGGGTATTGGGTCGTCACCCGTCACCAGGACGTCAAGGAGGTGTCCACCAAGCCGGAGATCTTCTCCGCGAGCCTCAACACCTCGATCATCCGGTTCAACGCGGCCATGACCCGTGACCAGATAGACGTACAGAAACTCATCATGCTGAACATGGACCCGCCCGAGCACACCAGGGTCCGGCAGATCGTGCAGCGCGGCTTCACCCCGCGCTCAATACGGGCACTGGAGGACGCGCTGCGCCACCGGGCGGCGCAGATCGTCGCCGAGGCGCGCCGGAACGGCTCCGGGGACTTCGTCACCGATATCGCCTGCGAACTCCCCCTCCAGGCCATCGCGGAGCTCATCGGCATCCCCCAGGACGACCGGGCGCGCATCTTCGACTGGTCGAACAAGATGGTCGCGTACGACGATCCCGAACTGGCCATCACCGAAGAGGTCGGCCTGAACGCGGCCACGGAGCTGATCTCGTACGCGATGAATCTCGCCGCGGTGCGCAAGGAATGCCCGGCCAAGGACATCGTGAGCCAACTGGTGGCCGCGGAGGACGAAGGGAACCTCGGCTCCGACGAGTTCGGCTTCTTCGTGCTGCTGCTGGCGGTGGCCGGCAACGAGACCACCCGTAACGCGATCACCCACGGGATGCATGCCTTCCTCACCCACCCCGACCAGTGGGAGCTCTACAAGCGCGAGCGCCCCGAGACGGCCGCCGAGGAGATCGTGCGATGGGCGACCCCGGTGGTCTCCTTCCAGCGCACCGCCACCCAGGACACCGAGCTGGGCGGCGCGAAGATCAAGAAGGGTCAGCGGGTGGGGATCTTCTACTCCTCCGCCAACAACGACCCGGAGGTGTTCGACCGCCCCGAGGTCTTCGACATCACCCGGGACCCCAACCCCCATCTGGGTTTTGGAGGCGGTGGCCCGCACTTCTGCCTCGGCAAGTCGCTCGCGGTCCTGGAGATCAACCTGATCTTCGGCGCCCTCGCGGACGCCATGCCCGGCATCTCCCTGGCGGGCGACCCGCGCCGGCTCCGCTCGGCCTGGCTCAACGGCGTCAAGGAACTCCAGGTTCACTACGGTTGACGGCCGCGCCGCTGCCCAGGAGTCGGCAGCGGAGACGGAACGGCATACGGGCGGGACGCTCACCCCGATCGCGTCGGGTGGGCGTCCCGCCGGTGCGTGGACCCATGGGCGACCGTGGTGCTCCCGCCCTGCCCGTAGTACCCGCTGACCGCCAGCCGGTGCGCGGGAAGCCGTGCCAGAGAAAGCCGGACCAGCGGTATGTCCGAAACCAGTTCCTCCCTCAACCTTGCCAGCCGTCATGGGCAGACTTACATTCAACTCGCCAGTAACAACTCGGCGGTTCGCCCTCCGGCGCGCGCTCGCTCCGCACCGCCCGCGCCCGAGCCGCACGCTCCCCCCGCGCTCACCCCGGCTCGTCCGCGCGTCTTCCGCACCACGCGCAACCCTGCGCTCACGCATCCCCCACGCGTTTCGACAAGTGCGCTCCACCGCTCTCCGAAGGGGACATACCACCATGAAGGACGCACACGGCAGACCTGTCACGGGACGCATCAGCTGGCGGAAGTTCGCCGTGCTGTCCGTCCCGGCGCTCGCCGGCACCGCCGCCCTGGGCATCGCCCTGGCCAATGGGGCACTGGCGGCGTCGTTCGCCGTCTCGGGACAGCAGTTCAAGGTCTCCGCGGACAGCCTCAAGGGCGACGGCTTCGCCCAGTACGGCAGTGTGGACACGAACGCCAGGGGAGATCTCCTGCCGGTCGCCGTCACCGCCATCAAGACCGCCCGGCTGGACCATCTGTGCCAGTCGGTCGTCACCCACCTGCCTGTCGTCGGCGATATCTCGCTCAACCTCAGCGCCGGTACGGGCAGTACGCCCGTCGAGGCCACCGATCTGTTCGTGGACGCCACCCAGCTCTCCGGCAACGCGTCCTTCCACCGGATCGAGATCGGCCGGGACGCCTCCACCCTCGACAAGGGGCCGGACGGCGCTCAGGGCATGCAGGACCTCTTCGCCCAGCAGGCGGATGACGTCAGCATCAGCAAGCTGCGGCAGACCGCCTGGGCCACCAACGCGGGGACCTTCAAGCTGTCCGGTCTGAGTATGAAGATCTCCAAGGGCAAGAAGGAATGCTTCTGACCTGGCGGCGCTGGCGGCGGGGGCGGCCCTTCTGGGGCGGTCTGGCGGCCGTCATCGCCGGCGCCGAGATCTGCGCCATCCCCCTGGCACCGCTGAAGATCATGCTGCAACAGGGGATCGCCGGCATCCCGTCGGTCCTGATGGGGCTGGTGATGATCGTGATGGGGCTCTCGGCGTGGTTCGCGCCGTATTACCGGGGCCTCGCGGGCGTGCTCACCGTGCTGTGCGCGGCGGCCGCGCTGGTGATGTCCAACCTCGGCGGCTTTCTGATCGGCACCGTCATCGGGATCCTCGGCGGCTCGATGATCTTCGCCTGGCAGCCGGTCGCCCCGACGGAGCCCGAAACCCCCGGGGCCCCCGGAACCACGCCCGCGCCCTGCGACCACTAGATGATTGAGTCCGATGTTTGTGCTGGCCGCGACCATGGCGAAGGGCGTCCGTTGGCCTGAGTGTGACTTCTGACCTGGACGCCCTTCTGGCGGCACTGTACGTGTTCATCGACGACCATGTGGCCCCTTGTCGCCGGATCGGGCGACCCCCGAAACTGACAGACGCCGAACTGCTGTGCCTGGCTGTCGCACAGGTCCTGCTGGGCTTTCCCTCAGCCCGGCACTGGATCCGCTTCGCCCATGCCCGGCTGGGACACCTCTTCCGCTACCTTCCCCAGCAATCCGCCTACAACAAGCGGCTCAACGCCGCCGGCCCACTCATCTCGCAGGTGATCGAAGCCCTGGCCAGTCAGGTGCCGACCTGGCACGACGACCTGCGGCTGATCGACTCCACCCCACTGCCCTGTGCAGCCTCCCGCGAGACCGTCAAACGCTCCGACCTGGCCGGACACGCCGGCTACGGCTACTGCCGCAGCCACTCCCGCTTCTTCTGGGGATTGCGGCTCTACCTGCTGACCACGGCCGAGGGCATGCCGGTGTCCTGGTGCCTGGCCCACCCGAAACTCGGCGAACGGGAGGTGATGACCGCGCTCCTGGAACGCGACCATCACCTCATCCGCACCGGGCAGGTGATCCTCGCCGACAAAGGCTTCGCCGGAAGGGAGTTCAAGGCATTCCTCACCGAGCGACTGGGGGTCCACCTGGTGCGGCCGGACCGCAAAGGCGAACCTGTCCGACACGGTCGCCTGGCCCGTGTCCGTCAATGGATCGAGTCCGTTTTCGACACACCCAAAGGCCAGCTCAGCCTGGAACAGCACGGAGCCAGGACACCTGCTGGAGTCTTCGCCCGCACCGGCCAACGACTCCTCGCCCTCGCCACAGCCATCTGGCACAACTGGACCACCGGCGCCAAGACCAAACGATCACTCATCGCCTACGACTCCCAATAGAGATGTCAAGCGGCAAGCGTGACGGGTGGTGTGGATTGGTAGCACCGTCCGTCACGCAGCAGGGCCCACAGGACGTTGACCCTTCGGCGGGCCAGAGCGAGCACTGCCTGCACGTGCCGTTTGCCCTCAGCACGCTTGCGGTCGTAGAAGCGGCGGGACTCTTCGCAGCACCGGATGCTGATCAGCGCGGACGTGTAGAAGACCCGTTGCAGCCCGCGGTGGTAGCGGGCCGGGCGCTTCAGGTTGCCGCTGATACGCCCGGAATCTCGGGGTGCCGGAGCCAGGCCCGCGAACCCCGCCAGGCGGTCCGAGGTGCCGAACCGGGCCATGTCGCCGCTGGTGGCGGCCAGGAACTCAGCGCCGAGCAACGGGCCGATCCCGGGCAGACTGGCAATCACCTCGGCCTGGTCGTGGCTGCGAAACCGTCCCTCGATGAGCTTGTCGATCTCGTCAACCTTCTCGTTGAGGGCGATCACCTCCTTTGCCAGGCCGTGCACCATCTGCGCGGCCATCTTCTCGCCGGGCAGTGCGGTGTGCTGCCGTTCGGCGGCCTCGACCGCGGCAGCGGCGAGGTCGGCTGCGCTGCGGACCTTGCGATTGCGCAGCCAGGTCTCCAGCCGCTTGACGCCGATCCGGCGCAGGGCCGCCGGGGTCTGGTAACCGGTCAGCAGGACCAGTGGCCCGCGGTTGGTCATGTCCAGTGCCCGTTCCAGGTCAGGGCAGATGCCCAGGAGTTGTTCACGCAGTCGGTTGACGGTGCGGGTGCGGTCGGCGACCAGGTCGGTCCGGCGGGCGGTGAGGATCTTCAGCTCGGCGATGGCTTCCGCGTCGGGCCGTACCGGCTCCAGGTCGCGGCGCATGCGGGCCTGGTCGGCGATGATCGCCGCGTCCCGGGCGTCGGTCTTTCCCTGGCCGCGGTAGCCGGCCGTCGCCCGGTTGACGGCCAGGCCAGGCAGGTAGAACACAGGCTGGCCGTGGTTGGCCAGGAGGCCCAGCAGCAGGACGGCGCCGCCGTGTGTGACATCCACAGCCCAGGTCGTCTCATGGCCAAGGTCCAAGACTTCGGCAATCAGGGCGAGCAGTTCAGGCTCGTCGTTGGCCACCCGCCGTGACAGCAGGTGCTTGCCCTCCAGATCGATCACCACGCAGTGGTGGTGCGTCTTGCCGATGTCCACCCCGGCCCATACACGGCCCATTACCCCTCCGGCGCTCGTGCTCGTCGTGTCCGCAGACGACCTCGCCGGCAGGTCCTTACACAGCGATCTGTTCGCAAATCCCAATCAGCGGCCGAGTCGTCGCGGGGTGCGAGGCGGCCAGTCGTAGGAAGCCACGGTCGGCAGACCACTGAAAGCCACACCTCGCACCCCTCGGATGACCCAACCCTACGAATGGCTGGACCAAACCATGAACAACGTAAGGACCACTGAGAACATCGGACTCATTCATCTAGGGCATCCGCAACCCCCGCCCGCCGTACACCGTCCGCCCGTACGCGTACCCCCACGCCCTCGTCCGCGTACGGGGCGGACCGCTGCCCGTATCTCTCCTCCGGCACCTCACCCCTCAGAAGGAGAACCACGATGGCGATGACGCACCCCACCCGCCGTACGCCCCGTCAGCGCGCCTTACGCACCGCCGGAACCGGAATCGTCGCGGCGCTCGGCCTGGCACTCGCCGTCACGAGCCCCGCGACCGCCCAGCCGGCCGGAACACCGGCCGCCGCCGCGCCGTCTACGACCGTGAGCCCCGCCGGTCACGGCTTCACGGCCACGCTCAGCGGCAAGGCCACCTTCAAGGCCGGTTCGGTGACCGTCACCTGTAAGACCTCGGTCTCCAGTGGGCAGGTCCCGGCGGCGCCCGGTAACCAGAACCCGGCCGGGCCGGTGAGCAGTTCCACCACCCCGGCGACCTACGGCTCCTGCACGACGAGCATGCCGGGCGTCGCCGCGACCGTCACCACGACCGGCACCTGGGGCGTGGCCATGCAGTACGGGACGCCGGTGACCGCCGGACTGACCATCCCGGCCGGCGGGTTCGTGCTCAAGACCAGCGGGCTGGCGTCCTGCACGGTGACGGCGGCTCCCACCTCGGCGACAACGGTGAACGGCAGCTGGACCAATGGCGCGCCGTCCACCCTCACCTTCACCAACGCGTCGGTGCCGGTGAAGGTGGTGGGCGGTTTCGGCTGTCCGACCAGCGCGACCAGCTCGACGTTCAACGCCGCCTATACGGTGAGCGACACCACCGATCCCGCCTCCCAGATCACCGTCACCGGCTGAGCACCCCGCTGGGCCACGGGTGACGGCCGTTCCCCGAGCGGGCGTCACCCTCTCAGCGTGTGCTCATCCCGACGGCCGCCATGACCGCCAGCGCCGCCACGGCCACCGTGCCGGCCAGGAACCCGGTGATCAGCCGGCGCCGCAGGGCCCGGTAGACGCCTTGGTATTCGGTCCGCAAAGCGGTGCTGCGGGTCGCGATGCGCTCCAGGTAGGCCCGGGACGTCTCGCGCTGGTCCTGGCAGTAGCGCAGCTCCACTTCCCGCCGCTGGGTGTCGGTGAGCCAGGGCAGGCCGGCGCAGAATGCCTCCGCGCGGGTACGTGCCCGGTCTTTCTCCGCCTCCCAGAGGAGAAAACCCTCGATCTCGTTGACGGCCTGGTCCAGCTGCATTTCCGCGGCCCTCCGCATTCCTCCACCGCTCCCCGTTCCGGCGGCCTTCCGCATGTCTGCGCCCATCCGCGTTCCCTCGCTCATGTGCGTGCCCCGATTTCGGTGGCGGCGGCGTCCTCGGCGTCCGCCAAGGCGGCGATCTCGTGCGCGATCTCCGGGTGGTGCAGATCGAATGCCGGGGATTCGGAGCGAATACGCGGCAGGGTACGGAAGTTGTGCCGCGGCGGCGGGCAGGACGTCGCCCACTCCAGCGAACGGCCATAGCCCCAGGGGTCGTCGACCTCGATCTTCTCGCCGTACTTCGCCGTCTTCCAGACGTTGTACAGGAACGGCAGGATCGACAGGCCCAGCAGGAAGGAGAAAATGGTGGAGACGGTGTTCAGGGCGGTGAATCCATCGGCCGCGAGATAGTCGGGGATACGGCGCACCATGCCTTCCGCGCCGAGCCAGTGCTGGACGAGGAAGGTGCCGTGGAATCCCACGAACAGCGTCCAGAAGGTGATTTTA